>JAUNOA010000068.1 GCA_030531245.1 Lachnospiraceae bacterium | reverse complement strand
CTTTTCGAAAAGCCGATTATCGACTGTAACGAGATGGCTGATATCACAAAACAGCTTCTTGCAAGCGGTGCGGATATAGTGGAAATGAATACGATCAGAAAGAGACTTTCGGGGGTCAAGGGCGGAAGATTCGCACTTGCCTGTGAACCGGCTCATGTATATACGGTAGTCCTAAGTGATGTAATCGGAGATCCGCTGGATATGATTGCATCCGGACCTGCATATCCGGATTCATCGACTTGTGAAGAAGCTCTTGCAATCGCAAAAAAATACGAACTGGTTCTTTCGGATAACGCACTCGAGTCACTCAAGAAAGAAACTCCGAAAGATTTGAAAAATGTAACCACGTACATCACCGGAAGCGTAAAACAGCTCGCTGTGTCCGCAACGAAAAAAGCCGTCGAGCTAGGATACAAACCGGTCACTCTCACATCGTCACTTACCTGTGAGGCAAGGGATGCAGGATCGTTCCTTGCTGCAATCGCTAGAGAATATCAGGATACAAAAGAGTCGCTTGCATTTTTCGCAGGCGGTGAGACGGTGGTTCATCTGACAGGAAAAGGAATGGGCGGAAGAAATCAGGAAATTGCTCTTGCAGGTGCCAAAGGAATAGACGGACTTGAGGGAACCTGCATCTACTCATTCGGATCCGACGGAACCGACGGACCGACCGATGCGGCCGGAGCTTACGCAGACGGAGAAACCATGAAAAAGTTCCGCGAGGCAGGAATCGACGTCGACGAGGTTCTGAAAAACAATGATGCATATAACGCTTTCAAGAAGATCGGCGGACTCATTATAACCGGCGCAACCGGGACCAATGTCAACGACTTATCGGTATTATTGATAAAAAGGTAAGGACACACTAAAACTGTTACGGGAATTTCCAATAATGAGTATATTGTAAAGAACAAACCTAAGACAAAGAAAAGTATCAGAGAGATACCGTTGACCGAGACCGCGAAGGACGATTTGAGATCGCAGAAGGACGGATATGAAATCGACGTGAACGGTGTTTGAAAAGAAAGATAAAATGAAGAAAAATGATAATAGGTCAGAATCGGATTTTGTGGTTCATCAATTAAAAAAGTTATTAGTCGTATTCACGCTTATTCTGTGCTGTGTAGTGACAGGATGTGCAAATAATGTAACAGGTGCAGCAGCAGATGCCGCGGAGAATGTTACCGTTGAAGAAGACATTACAGAAACTGACGCAACGGTTGTTACGGAAACAGATATTACTGAGGATATCCTTGCACAGTTTGAGGAATTCACACAGATTCCCCGTCCGTCACATCACGAGGAACAGATCAGCAATTACCTGTTTCAGTGGGCAAAGGACCATGGATTTGAAGTCACACAGGATGAGGAGAACAATATCATCTTTGATGTCCCGGCAACAGAGGGGATGGAAGGCGCCCCTATAACTGCATTGCAGGCGCATATGGATATGGTCTTTGCAGTCAAGGAAGGATTGGAGCTGGATCCGCTGACAACAAAGATCGTATCAAAACTGGACGGTAACATCCTTTCATCAGACGGTAATACATCATTAGGAGCAGATGACGGCATAGGTCTGGCTATCATTCTGCAGATCTGTGAGGGTAAAATGTCTCACGGACCACTGCGTATTTTCGTCACTACAAACGAAGAAAACGGAATGACCGGTGCACCCGCGATCAAACAGGAAATGCTGGATGAAGTTGCTTACATGATCAATATTGACAGTGAAGAAGAAGGCAAGGTTACCGTAAGCAGTGTAGCCGGAACCAACTATATTTACGAGGAGACATATGAAATGACTAAGCCTACTGCAGGGAATGCTTTGCTTGTAGAGATAAAAGGGCTTACCGGAGGACACTCGGGACTAGACATTGATAAGCAAAGAGGTAATGCAAACAAACTTCTCTCTTCCGCTTTGTCTGCCATTTTTAAAAAGGGAATTGATCCGGAGATAGCATCATTTGATGGCGGAACAGCCAATAATGCCATAGCATCATCCGCGAAAACAGTAATCTGCCTGAACGAAAAAGAAAAAACAGAGAAACTCCTTGAAGAGATTTTCCTGGATTATAAGGAAGCACTGAAGGATACCGATCCGGACATGACATTTTCTGTTACAGATACACAAATGCCGGAAAAAGCCCTTTCCGTAAATGATTCAAAAGATTTTACAATGCTTTTCTCGGAGATTCCTGATGGTGTCTATACCTGGTCAGAGGAAATCGAAAACTTCCCGGAAAGCTCAAGCAATCTTGGAATCCTGAAACTGGAAGACGGAAAGCTTCATTCAGAATCCTATGCAAGAAGTTCTTCTCCCGAGAAGAAGGAAAAATTAGAAGTTATATACCGTGAGAATGCTGAGAAATATGGTAATGTGGAAGTAATATTACATAAGCATTCGGAAGCCTGGGCATATAATCCGGACAGCAGGCTACTGGAAATCACGAAGGAAGCATATAAGGATCTGTTCGGAAAAGATATTGAAGTGCTGGCTATTCACGCGGGACTGGAATGCGGAACATTTGCCGCAATAAAACCGGGAATAGCTCTTATTTCCATAGGACCGACGATATATAATCCGCATACAATCAATGAAGTATGCCTTACAGATACCATCGAACCTGTATGGAAGCTGATCGAAAGTATACTGACAAAACTTGGATAATACGATTAAAAAAATAGAATACAACGAGATGTATAAAAACACAAGGATTTGTCTAAGAAAGTGTAGACCATTCGCAAAACTCATTCCGAAAAGTGCAAAAAATATTGAAAACTCATTCCGAAAAGTGTAACATAAAGAAAACGTAGTATGAGAGGTGAGTATGTTTAGAAGAAAGATAACAGATGAGATGATTGCCTGGAAAAACAGTACCGGAAAGAAAAAGGCACTTGTTATTAAAGGCCTGCGTCAAATTGGCAAAACATATTCAGTAATGAAGTTCGCAGAAGAAAACTATGAGAATGTTGTATATATAAACTTCAAGGATAATGCTTCAATAAAAAAGGCTTTTGATGGTGACTTGGTGGTCGACCGCATTACATTGGATATTTCTGCAATAATGCCGAATGTGCATTTTTTGCCGGGGAAAACAGTAATCATTTTTGATGAGGTTCAAGAATGCTCAAATGCAAGAGCAAGTATTAAACCGTTTATGTTGGACGGAAGATATGACATTATTTGCACAGGGTCATTGCTGGGCATAAAGGGATATAACAGAAAAAAGGGAAAAGGGATCCCAGCTGGATTTGAACATATTGTTTATATGAAGGCTATGGACTTTGAAGAGTTTCTTTGGGCAAAAGGAATCAGTACAGATGTAATTGACGAACTTCGCAAGTGTCTGGAGAACAGGATTACTGTTAGTGAGGCAATTCATTCTGCAATGATCAGATATTTTAGGGAATACATCTGTGTTGGAGGACTTCCATATATTGTTGACAGATTCATTTCTACAAATGATATGAACATTGTCAGACAGGAACAATTAGACATCATTGAAGAATACAAAGATGATTTCGGCAAGCACCTTGATGAAGATGAAAACGAAGAAACTGATTTAATACTTCTTGGAAGAATCAATCGTGTTTTTGATTCAATTCCTGCACAGCTAGCAAAGGAAAACAAGAAATTCGTATATTCAAAACTTGAGAAAAAAGGTCGTTCGGAGAACTATCAACCGGCAATTCAGTGGCTTGCTGATGCCGGACTGATAAGCTTGTGCTATAACTTATCAAACATCAGTCTCCCGCTGGAAGGAAACAAAATTGATAATATTTTCAAGATATATATGCAAGATACCGGGCTTTTTGTTTCAATGCTTGAAGAAGGCAGTGCCGGTAAGATTTTATCCGGTGACTTGGGAATGTATAAAGGAGCTATTTATGAAAATATAATAGCTGATTGTTTCTCAAAACATGATAGAAAACTGTATTATTATCACAAAGAAAGTGGCCTGGAAATCGATTTTGTAACTGTATATGAAGGGGAGGCCACAATAATTGAAGTCAAGGCGACAAACGGCAATACAAAATCTGCAAATACAATTCTAAAAAACAAAGAACAATATGGAGTAAATCTTTGTATTAAATTTGGAGAAAGCAATATCGGATTTGACGGAGCTAAACTCACTGTTCCGAGTTATATGTCGTTTTTATTGATGTAATGCTTTTTATAAGGACATATATTATGCGGAGGAAATTATTATGGCAATAAGAAAGAGTTCAAAGAAGAAAACCGTAGTTGACAGCGCTGTAAGAAATCCGGCAGTATTAAGTGACGGCTGCAATCCAGAGTTAGTATGGGGAGCAAAGTTTGATGGCATTTTCGAGATGCCTATTATAAAGAAGCCGAAAAAGATTATTATTCCTGATTACCTTGTTCCATTCAGCAAGATGGATAGAGCTGAAACAGATTCGTTTGCCGTTTGTGAATATGAAAATGACATAGAATTTAAAGATTTACTTTGTATGTAACCCTGAAGAATATGTTGAAATAATCGGCAAGTACCAGGGTTTTATAACTCCTGATTGTTCGGTGTATAGAGATATGCCTCTTGCAGTTCAGATAACTAATATTTATCGTAATAGAGCAATCGGACATTACTTTCAGAAACAAGGAATATATGTTATTCCGAATGTCAGATGGGTCGCATGACGTCCAGTGGACGTCAGCTTTGCGACGACCGAAGCGGAGCGGAGAAGACGAGAGAACTTACACGACAAGATTTCTTCCGGAGAAAGTTGCTTTCCTTGGAGTGGAGAAAAAGAGTATAGTTGCAGTTGGCTCATATGGTCAGCTTAAAGACAGAGTAAATAGGTATTATTTCGAAGCGGGCTTGGATGCTATGATGGAAACTCTTGAACCTAAGGTAGTATTGGTTTACAGTACAATGCCTGATGATATAGAAGAGAAGTATCCGAAGACAATGTTTGTTGAATATCCTGATTGGGCTTCACTTATGAGAAGAGGTAAGTAAATGGGAGCAGGACAAAGTGATCTTTACAAAGGAACATACGGGGATAGAGAAGAAAATATATTGGAAGATGCAAAAAGACCAAAAAATGAGAGAGAAGAAAAAGAAGTGAGGCTCCCAGATAATGAATCACAAACGAAGCATATCTTCGGAAAAAGAGATGGGCATGTTCCAGATACTCCTGAAAATAGAAAAATGTTAGAGGATTTAGCGAATAATAAAGAACTTTATCGTGGAAGAGATGCGGATGGATGCGATTGGAATTCAGAAATGCAACAAGATGGGTCACAAAAATGGGTTAGATATAGAAACGGGCGTATCATAAATGGCGGAATCAATAATCCGCCACGTAGATGGGATTCAATAACAGGATACAATTATAATCCGTTCTAAAGGAGTAGACATGAATAAATTTGAATTGTTTAGTTTAATATATTATGCATTAGAAAAATACAGTAAGGATAATCCATTAGAGGAGAGAGAAAACTTTTTGAGCGGAATGAGCCCATTTACCTTTGATGATATAGGCTCAGCTGATCCTGAAATATATGAAGATTTCTGTATATTTGTTAGGCAAGATAAGTTTGATATTTCAGATAGTTTTTTAGTAGCGAAACAGTATGTTGAGTCTATAAAGATGCCAATCATTAATGAAGCTTTTTCATGGGTATCAGATGAAAAATGGGAAGAAGCTGCAAGAAAATACTTGTCTAAGAATCATAAAGGTAAAGACTGATTTTGTTTTATAGCGGACAAGTGATACTAAAGCGAATATAAACCTGACGAATGGTTATTAAGGTTGGCCTAGAGCAACGTTAAATTTTTCGCAGAAACAGTAGGAAAAATAGGGGAAACTACTTGGAAAATGGAACGTGATGCGCTATAATAAGCGCTGATGCAACGGCATCATGCCGCAGTGGCGGTAAGGGCAGGCAGGTCGAAAAAACCTAATAAAATCAAGGGCTTGCGGGTTTGCCAAATATGAAATACATCACTTTTTACATCACTTTTTTAAAACGTCAATTGTTCTCCGGACTGGAGAGCTTTTTTTGTGCAAATAGT
>JAUNOA010000023.1 GCA_030531245.1 Lachnospiraceae bacterium | reverse complement strand
ATGCTTTTCTTTCTGAATATACTTTCCTTCATAAGAAATCCCCTATGTAATACCATGAAAAATTTTCATTCTTATTCTATTTTATTATATCACATGTTATTAAATCCAACATTTTTCATTATTTAGAAATCTGAGTATTTAAAAGTAAAAATGCATATCATTCGTAATATGCTTGCGCCAGGCACGGTCGCTCCAGCTGAATAATACCTTTTGTGCGAGTTGACATCCTGCGGAGCGTTTATATAATTTGGAAATACGGAGCAATTTCCCATTAAATAAAAAAAATGAGTGCAATTTTTGCCCCATTCGAATATCATTTTACTATTATTCATAATAAATGTCCATTTGAATTATTGTATAAAAAAATCCATCGATATTTGTCATCATTGTCAATAGATTATCAGACATCTGAGTGCTATCATATGTACAACACAAGATAAAGAAAGGCTTGTGAGACTAATAAAAACTGAATAGTCCGGAGGTAATGGGAATCCGAAGACATAAGGATTCAGTTTACCGAATTAAAATGAAACGGAGGTATAGTCCAATGGCAACGCATCGCTAAGGACCCGATCTAATGTAAAGAAATTAGAATCGGGTCCTTATCATTTATGTCATTATTTGAATGAACATGACTGTATAATCAATTTGAAACCGAAAATGCTATCGTTCCGTCGGATATATATCTCAGCAATGCTTCAACATCATCGACAGCATATTTTTTTCCTGTCTGTGTCTGACCCTCAGCTTTAAGTCCAATATACTCTGCATAAGAAATACACTGAATTCCGAAGTAATCATATCCGTGAATCTTGCCAATCATTCTTTCCGGCGTCTCACATACAATTACTGCATTTTCTCTGTGTGCCATCTCAATAAGTGTCTTTGTTTTGCCTGTTCCCTGGCCACCGATAATCTTTTCCATATTATTCCTCCCTGGATAGTATTATTCTTGCAGCATTATTTGCCGTTTTTAACCCGTTTCCTGTTTATCAGAATTCCGGTGTATATTCTCTGAAAACATTATGTACATTTGCTCTGTAAAGCCGGAACTTCCTGAAAGCTATTTTCGAACAGTATACTCCCAGTCCCACACGCATGCAATCCGGATCGATGATGGGATCATTGTCTTCAAAAACAACCAGAAGTTTATCATCAACAACAAGGAAACAGCTGTTTTCCACTATTCCCGACTGAATATGGTATTCCCTGCCTGATTCAAACTTATATCCTGAAAGAGCTTTCGGGCTGCATTTCGGATATTTCTCAAGTCCTGACTGGTTGACCCACCATCCGTTTAATCCTCCGATATATGCGGTAAAGTCCTCTCCTTTTTCTTTGTACAGTCCGTCTGTCCTGAAAACATAATTCAGATCATTTTCGCACGGAGGAATCATAGTCCCGTAAAAATCCAGTATAATATCTCCGGGATACTGTTTATGTGTATACAGATGATCTCCCCAGTTTGTCCTGGACTCACCTATCAGCACACCGTTTTTTACATTCCATTCTCCGCCTGTCGCATACCAGCTGTCATTCAGTTTATCTCCTTCAAAATCATCAGAGAAAAGCAGTTCTCCCTCTTCCACGTCATACTGTAAAAATGAAATCATACAAGTTCAATCTCCTTAATAATATTTCCGTCAAAATCTTTTATCATCCAATTTCTGTTATCCAGAACCGCATAGGAATTCGGATATCCCCCTTTTGGAATCGATGTGGATCCCGGATTAAGCACATAGATATCATCCTGCTTTCGGGCTACCGGAAGATGGATATGCCCGAAAACCATGGCCTGACACACTCCCATAGGCGGAAGTTTCTCCGGATTATATAAATGTCCGTGAGTCTGAAAAAAAGTGATTCCGTTCAGTTTAAGAATATTATAATCAGACATAATAGGAAACTGAAGGACCATCTGATCAATCTCACTGTCACAGTTTCCTCTGCACGCTATAATTCTGTTAAAATGCTCATTCAGCATGGCAGTGCAGTCTTTTGTACCGTATTCTTCCGGAAGATCATTTCTTGCTCCGTGATAAAGCAGATCTCCCATAAGTACAAGCTGTTCTGCACCGGAATGCTCAAATATATCGAGCAGCTTCCTGCAATAATATGCCGATCCATGTATGTCAGATGCAAATATATACTTCATTTTCCGTTCCTTTCGATATGTATGCGCAAACTGCTTACCTGGCATCTATATTGATATCAAGTCCCAGTATATTGGCTATGTACAGGGCTTTTCCAAGTTCAGCCGTAGGCTTGCCGCGTTCCAGATCCGAAATAAAACTGACGCTGAAACCTGTAAACTCTGAAAGAAAACCCTGGGTATATTTGAGTTCTTTGCGTCTCATTTTTATAGCTTTTCCAAAAGAAGCCGCATCTGTTATCTTCATTTTTGCCTCCAATCGCAAAGCCGTTCGAACAAATTTCTGCTATTGGTATTATAAAACAAGCCGTACGAACAAGTCAAGTCACCCTTTTTAATTATCTGCAGATCAATTTATTAAACTTTTATAATATTTTGTCTGTAAAAATTAGGAAGTTCAATATGATATTTCTTCCAATATATCTGGTTATACAGCGTCGCAGCAAATGCCGAAGATATCAGTTCTTCACGAAAGTCTGCCGCCTTGCTGATAATCTCCGTCCCGGAACGATTTTTTAATTCGGAAAGTACATCGCTGTTTCCAAATCCTATAAGATGAGCTATATCAATATCTTTCTTGCATTCCTTAATATTCAGGTAAATGTGACAGACAGCCCTGGCTATCCTCGTGTATGTATATTCTCTTGTCTTTATATCTTTGATCATTTCCTCAAAGGTATGATAATGAAGTTCAGATCTGCGAAGTCTTGCTGCGATTGATTCGTCGACATCCAGAAACTCCGCAAAATCATCACATCTCAGGATACTGTCCGTAATCTCCGGCAGGAAATCATCCGGGCCCAGCGGCATCGCGCCGTTATACTCATACGGAATCTCCCCGCTCAGAATTTTCTTTCTGAGAGCCATTGCCGAGGGGAACTCTCCGCATTTTATTTCAGTTTCTTCATATCCTGACCCTGTTCTTGTAACCGGAACAAACTCCATTCGGCTTCCGGCTTTCGTCATGGCTTTTACATACTCTGCCGCAAGAAGTGCATTCGGCTCAAGCTTTTCTATTCCAAGTGCCTGTGCAAGAGCATCAGGATACGAAATACCCTTTTTCAGACATTCCTTAAGTCTTGATCTGAAATCATCGGACTCACAGGCCATCATTTTCCCCAGTTCTGCAATCCTGTGACCGGAATATTCCGGTTCAAGACCGCAGGAAATGAAATCACACCCGAGTTTATCCAGCAAACCTACACCGTATTCGGCAAATCCCTCTGCACTTGCCGTCGATGCCTCAGGCGGCATCATAAACACAGCATCCGCTCCGCCTCTTAAGGCAGATTCTGCTCTCACATAGGGACTGAAAATCGCCGGTTCACCACGCTGTACAAAATGTCCGCTCATTACAACAATAAGGGCATCCGCACCCGTCAGTTTTCTTGCCTGTGCAAGATGGTACTTATGCCCTTCATGAAATGGATTGTATTCTGCTATAACTCCGCAGATCTTCATTATTTTGCTTTATCCAGCATTGCTTTCATCTCATCGACTGTAAACTCGTATTTCCGTCCGCAGAAGTGACATACCAACTCGACCGGTTTGTCTTCGCCGATCATCTCTTCGAGATTCTGTCTGCCTACGGAAATAAGAACTTTCTCTACTCTGGCTTTATCACAATTACAGTAAAACTGAACCTGAGTCCTATCATTTATTTCCAGTCCGAATTCATCAAGTATGAGTTTAAGTATTTCTTCCGGACTTAATCCTTCATCAAGCATGGCCGTCATAGATTTAAGTCCCTGAATTTTTGCCTCAAGCTTCTCTGCCAGTTCATCTCCTGCACCGGGCATAAGCTGTATTATGAATCCTCCTGACTGGCGGACAGTATTGTCCCTGTTCATCAGAACACCCAGTGCAACCGAACTCGGTACCTGTTCACTGGTTGCATAATAATATGCAAGGTCCTCTGCTATCTCACCGCTGATCAGAATAGTCTGTCCCACATACGGTTCCTTTAATCCCGTATCGCGTATAACGGAAAGTACTCCAAGGTCCAATGCGCCTCCGACATCAAGTTTTCCTTTATCATTGGGAGGAAGCATAACATCCGGATGATTCACATAACCTTTTACCCTGCCGCTGTTGTCTGCAGTTGCCAGCAGTCCTTTGATGGGCCCGTCACACTGGATCTGAACAGTAAGCAGATCAGACTCTGATTTCATATCCCATCCCATCATAAGTGTGGCGGTCATCAGTCTTCCCAATGCCGCGCATGCGACCGGAGACAGATTATGGCGTGTTCTGGCCTCCTCGATCACGTCACGCGTTGTTGCTGCAAATGCCCTGATCATGCCGTCAGCCGCAGTTGCACGAATCATATAATTATCCATATCTTTTTCCTAATTTCTGCTGAACTCACTCAGCTTAAGTCCTTCATTTCTTTCAAGGGTCATGCGTATACTCCATTCATTTGCCCACAAAAGAAGCGGATTACCCTTAAGATCCTGCACACGCTTCATATCACTTGTCCCCTGTATTTTTTCCACAGGTACCGGTGAATAATCGACCCATCTGATATACTCATACGGCAGCACATCCATAGCCACTTCAACATTATACTCATTTTTAAGTCTGTATGTCAGAACTTCAAACTGAAGTACTCCGACAACTCCGACTATGATTTCTTCCATTCCGGAACCGATTTCCTGGAATATCTGGATTGCACCTTCCTGAGCGATCTGATAAATACCCTTAGTGAACTGTTTGCGCTTCATGGTATCTATCTGACGTACTCTTGCAAAGTGTTCAGGCGCAAATGTAGGTATACCTTCGAACTGAACTTTCTCTTTCCCGTTGCAGAGAGTATCCCCTATGGAGAAAAGACCGGGATCAAATATTCCTATGATATCTCCTCCATATGCATTCTCAACGATTTTTCTCTCATCAGCCATCATCTGCGTTGACTGATTCAGTCTCATCTTTCTGTCACCCTGGACATGGGTAACCTCCATGCCTCCTTCATATTTACCTGAGCATATACGTGCGAATGCAATCCTGTCACGATGAGCTTTATTCATATTCGCCTGAATCTTGAAAACAAATGCAGAAAAGAACTCATCTCTCATAGGATCGACATCTCCGGTCAATGTCTTTCTTGAAAGCGGTGATGTCGTCATCTTCAGAAAATGCTCAAGGAATGTCTCAACACCGAAATTAGTCAGCGCCGAACCGAAAAATACAGGTGAAAGTTCGCCCCTGGATACTCTGTCCTGATCGAATTCATCACTGGCACCGTCAAGCATTTCAATATCATCCATCAGCACCTGCTTGAAATCCATCCCGAGCTCTGCATCTTCCAGATCCACCACTGTCTTTTCAACTTCCTGCATACCTGCGTGGGCAGCTGTGAACTGTATTACCTGTTTTGTTCCACGGTCATACACTCCCTTGAAATTCTTGCCGCATCCGATAGGCCAGTTGATCGGGCATGTCCTTATCCCGAGTACAGTCTCTATCTCATCCATCAGCTCATACGGATCACGGGCTTCACGGTCCATCTTATTAATGAATGTAAAAATTGGTATATGCCGCATAACACATACTTTAAAAAGCTTTTTGGTCTGAGCCTCTACACCCTTACCTGCATCGATGACCATAACCGCACTGTCTGCTGCCATCAAAGTACGGTAAGTATCCTCCGAGAAATCCTGATGTCCCGGAGTATCCAGAATATTAATGCAGAATCCGTCATAATTAAACTGAAGTACGGATGAAGTTACGGATATTCCTCTCTCCTTCTCGATATCCATCCAGTCGCTGACAGCATATTTCTGAGTTTTCTTTCCCTTAACCGATCCTGCCAGATTTATAGCTCCTCCGTAAAGCAGGAATTTCTCGGTCAGAGTGGTCTTTCCTGCATCAGGATGGGAAATAATAGCAAATGTCCTTCTTTTTTTAATCTCATCAAATAATTCCATATTATTACCTCAACTATGGTATAATACCACAAAGTAAGATTCTTTGCGAGCGTTTGCCGCATCTGAATTTCTGAAAGGATCACAAAATGATACTCGGAATCGATGTAGGAAATACAAATATTGTTCTTGGCGGAATACAGGACGGTACCCTGGTTTTTTCGAAACGTACCGAAACAAAAACCGAGAATATCTCCAGGCTGATGTCTGAAATATCCGACCATATCTTTGAAGGTGCCATACTCTCAAGCGTTGTTCCTGCAATCAATAATAACATTATCATTGCCGTGCGTGAGACTTTCCGTATTGATCCTATCATAGTAACACCAAAGATGAAGATGAATATCTGTCTTCCGGAAAAAGTTCATAAAGAAATCGGTGCAGATATCATAGTAGGACTCGTAGCGGCGGCTTCGGAATATAAAGTCCCGCTGGCAGTTGTTGATATGGGCACGGCTTCTACCATCTTTGCACTTGATAAAAACTCAACGCTGGCCGGAGGAACCATCCATCCGGGTATGGTCATAGAATACAATGCATTGAGTACAAAAACCGCACAGCTTCCGGAAATCGAAACAGTTGAGATACCTGAACATATACTGGGACAGAATACGAATGAATGTATCAAAAGCGGTGTTGCATATGGACATGCCGGGATGATAGATGCAATCATTAGCGGGATGGAAAAAGAAATGCATACTCCCCTTACCGTCATTGCGACCGGAGGTCTGGGACGTTATATAGCTCCGATCTGCACCCATCAGATAATCTATGATGAAGCACTGCTTATCAAAGGTCTTGATTATTTGTACAAGGCAAACAAAAAAGCAGACTGATGATTGGTCTGCTTTTTGTTTGTTATCTTTTATTTTTCAGAAAATCAGGAATGTTGATCTGAACATCTCTGTTTGTTCTTGATCTGAGCTCTGAAGAATCAAAACCCGGTGCATCATACCTGACAGGTTCTTCATGTTTTGTTTCGGGAGCCGTGTACTCAATCGTAGCAGGACGCGAGAAGGATGAATTCCTTGGTGTCGATGGAGCATCGTTCAGCAAAGACAAATCCAGTCCGCCTGCCGGTTTCGGCTGTGAAACAGGCTGAGACGAAGGTCTTGCTGCCGCCTGAACCTTCTGATTTCTGTTGATCTGGTTGAACAGATTGCCTGCATTGATATTAACATTCTTCTCATCAAGACCGGTAGCGATAACAGTAATCGTACATGTATCCTGTACTGTATCGTCGACCATCGCACCGAAGATAATGTTTGCATCAGGACTAACCACTTCGCGAACATAGGTTGCGGCATCATTTGCTTCAAGAAGTCCGATATCACCGCTGATATTGAGGATGACATTCTGTGCTCCGTCAATCTTAGTCTCGAGAAGCGGTGATGCACATGCGATCTTGACTGCTTCAATAGCTTTATCATCACCTGATGCAGTTCCGATACCGATATGTGCAATACCTTTATCCTGCATAACAGTCTGAACATCAGCAAAATCAAGATTAATAAGACCCGGCTGATTGATAAGATCCGTTATACCCTCTACAGACTGCAGCAGTACTTCATCTGCTTTATTGAATGCATCCTGCATACTTGTACGGCGATCTACGATCTGGAGGAGTTTGTCATTCGGAATAACAATAAGGGTATCAACATTATCACGAAGTTTTGCAATTCCTTCTGTCGCATTTCTCATGCGGACAGGTCCTTCGAAGCCGAAAGGTTTTGTTACGACACCTACAGTCAGAATGCCCATTTCTTTACTGATCTCAGCAATTACAGGAGCAGCACCGGTACCTGTACCTCCGCCCATACCACATGTTATGAAAACCATATCTGCGCCTTTAAGCGCATTATTAATAGCCTCTCTGCTTTCCTCTGCAGCTTTCTCACCTATTTCCGGTTTTGCGCCACAGCCTTTTCCTCCTGTGATCTTCTCACCGATCTGCATGGAATTCGGAGCCTTACAGTACTGAAGCACCTGCTTATCAGTATTTACACCGATAAACTCAACTCCCTGCACGTTCTCTTCCACCATTCTATTTACTGCATTATTTCCAGCACCGCCAACCCCGACTACGATGATTTTTGCTGCGCTTTCCGTATCGTTTAATTTTATCTCTAACAAAACCTGTTCCTCCAAATCCATAAGAGTAGCTTCTTAATCTTACCCGATACAGCATGCATTTTCAATAGAAAATATTGTATTTTTTAAGTTCAATTCTTAATAAAAGAATATGTCTTATTATCTGATTTTTCATCATACAGATCAAGATATAGTGTTCCGCTGCTTATGCCTGTTTCTGCCATTTTCCGTCGTAATTCCGGAAGCATATCACGCAATTCCGCGACCTTTCCGTTAATATCTCCGCTTCCCAGTATAACCTTGATATCCCCAAGATATAGTGTTGCCTGTCTTATCCCGGAGTACTCGATACGTTCACATTCTATGCCGTTTGTATTTAAAATCTGAGTCAGATTAAGTATATCATCAAACACCTTCGGGTCTTCTACCGGGAGTGTTTTGTATAATACTATGCTTCCGAATTTCAGACCGCTTATCTCCGGTATACCTTCGAGAGGTTCTGATGATGAATCAACAACAATTCCGTCTTTATCAAAATACATGTTGCTCCCCATGTATTTCACATATCCTACTATGCTTTTTTCATAAACAATCACTTCCGCACTTTTCAGTGAATTTAATAAAACAGTATAGTCCTGTATAAACGGAATTGTTTCTTTGTTTCCTGTTATCTGTTTTATAAACTGATAAATTGTGTTTCTTGAGAATCTACTTTTATCGAAAATTTTTTCTTCGATTTCCTCATCCGTATACCATTCATTTCCGGTAACTGTCACGTCATCGATTTTCAGAAGCAGAGCCGCGGCCAGCAGGACACCAAATACAGCCACGACTGCTATAATTATTATTTTTTTTGCATTCATGGCTGTACCTTAATAATCCATATATATTTTTTTTGAAACACTCAATGCCAGTCCCATCTCACACATGAGAAATACCACACTGGTTCCTCCGTAACTGATAAAGGGAAGTGTAACTCCGGTATTGGGAATAACATTACTTACAACGGCAATATTTAAAATAACCTGAATAGCAACATGTGCCATAACACCGATACACAAAAATGCACCGTATTTATCCGGAGCTGAATTTGCAAGTACAAACAGTCTGTAAATCAAAAATCCGAACATTACTATTACAAGAAGTGCTCCCACAAAACCAAGCTCTTCACAGATAATAGAAAAGATCATATCATTCTGTGCTTCCGGAACAAAACCCAGCTTCTGAATGCTCTGTCCAAGACCTTTACCCCAGAATCCTCCGGAGCCTATCGCATAGAGTCCCTGCAGCACCTGATATCCTCCGTCCAGGGGATGAGCCTCCGGCTCCAGCCATACAAGTACCCTGCTTGCCTGATACGGTTTCAATATTCCGGAATTTGCCAGAAACAAACCTGCGGGCCGTTTGAAAATCATTACCATCAATATCATCAGGAAAAGAGCAATATAAGCTATTATGAATTTCTTTTCCGTTACTGTAAAAGCCATGGCAGCAGGAATAAGAAATACTATTATTCCCGAACTCAGGTTGTTGTTTGCAACCAGGGCAGTCGGAATCAATGTAAGGATTATAACCGTTGCAAATCCTTTTACCGTATTGATTTTTTTGCCTAAATTGACTATAAAGACTGCCATAAAGACAATAATAGCTATCTTGACCACTTCCGTCGGCTGAAATGATAAGCTGCCTACACCGAGCCATCTTCTTTTTCCGTTTATCTCTCTGCCGGCAAACATAGTAATAATCATGAGTGCTATACTGACGATATATGCGGGTATTGCAAAGTTAAGCAGCTTATGGTAATCGATCAGTGATATAACGATCATTGCCGCAAAACCGATCAGCGCAAATAAGCCCTGACGCTTCATATAGTATCCGGGATCTCCGTATTGCAGCTGAGCAGTATATGAGCTCGCGGAATAAATCATTACCAGACCGAAAATGGTCAGGAAAATGATCGTGAATAACAGTCCGTAATCATAATAGTGTTTTCTCTTGACTTTACTCATTTACAGCTCATGAACATACTGTTTGAACAGCTTCCCTCTTTCTTCATAATTCTTGAACATATCCCATGAAGCGCATGCAGGTGAAAGTAAAACACAGTCTCCCATTTCAGCATACGAAGCACATACTTTAACGGCTTCTTCAAGATTCTCCGCATACATGACATTATCATATCCATGTGCTCTGCAGCACTCAGCTATGGCATCTCTTGTCTCTCCGATAAGTACGAGGTATTTTACTTTTCCTTCAAAATGCTCAACCCATTCATCATATGTCGAATGTTTGTCATAACCGCCCCCGATAAGGATAGTCGGACCTGGCATTGCAAGGATTGCCTTAATCGAAGCATCGGGATTCGTTCCTTTTGAATCATTGTAATATCTGACTCCGGTTCTCTCTTTTACAAATTCTATCCTGTGTTCCACAGCCACAAATTCCTGACATGCTTCGCAGATAAGCTCCTTCGGTACATCCATACAGAAACCCATAGCTATGGCTGCCATTGCATTCTCATAATTATGCCGTCCTATTATGTTCAGCTTGTCTACCGGTATTATTCTGTCTTCCTTGTTTTCTTTTGTTTTTCTGACGATCCATCCCTCTTTCAGATAATATCCTTCTTCAAGAATACTTGTGCTTGAGAAAAATACCGCTTTAGCTTTAAGTTCCCCGGATTTTCCGAATTCTCTTAATACAGGGTCATCATAATTAAGTACACAGAAATCATTTTCCTGCTGATTCATCGTGATGGATTCTTTTATTGCTATGTATTTCTCCATCGTGTGATGTCTGTTCAGATGATCCGGTGTAATATTAAGTATTGCACTGACATGCGGATGGAAATCAGCAATAGTCTCAAGCTGAAAACTGCTTGTTTCAAGCACTGTTACAGAATACTCGTTTGTCTTCAGACAGGTCTCCGTGTAAGGCACTCCGATATTCCCGGCAACAAAGGTGTCAGGATACTTTTTGGAAATAATAGCACCGGTAAGTGCCGTAGTGGTTGTTTTTCCGTTGGTACCGGTTATGGCAACAAGCTGCCCTTTGTCTTTCTGGTAGGCAAGCTGGATTTCCGACCATACAGGGATTCCCGCATCATCCAGTACTTTAACGAACGGTGCTTCAAGATCTATACCCGGACTGATAATACAGATATTTACATCGGTAAGATCTCCTTTTTTAAGTTCTCCTGTTCTGATTACATATTTTCCTTCAGGCAGTTCACTCTTGAGATTTTCAACATCTAACTCAGGATTGCTGTCATATAATAAAACGTCTGCACCAAGCTGCAGCAGCATTTTTGTTGCTGCAATTCCGCTTTTACCGGCACCGGCCACCATTATTCTTTCAGCCATGATATTTCCTTTCAAATAAACAAATATGTTTTACTTTAATCCAAGATATGCAATGAGACACATGATAATTGTTACAACAGTAAATACTGCCACGACCCTGGTCTCTTTCCACCCGCACAGTTCGAAATGATGATGGATAGGAGCCATTTTGAATAATCTTTTTCCATGTGTTGCTTTGAAATAACCAACCTGAAGTATTACGGAAAGCACTTCGATCAGGTAGATGATTCCGACAATTACTATAAACAACGGAAGTCTGGTCATAAGCGCAAAGCTTGCTACAAAACCGCCCAACGCCAGAGATCCCGTATCTCCCATAAACACTTTTGCCGGATAAACATTCCATATCAGATATCCCATCATTGCTCCGGATACCGCCCCTGCAATCGGTGCTATCTGTATGTCAAGTTTTATGGCTGCAGCGGCAAAAAATGCGGCAACTGCACATGTAACGGAAGCACACAGGCCGTCAAGGCCATCTGTAAAGTTAACACCATTATCCGTACCTATAACTACAAAAAACACAAAAGGCAAAAACAACCATCCCAGATTTACCACTGCTCCGGTAAAAGGAATGATAATCCGGCTCCCTATATCAGGATGCCTGTAGAGATAAAAAGCAAAAATTGCGGTAATGATGAATTGCATCAAAATTTTCTGCCAGACTTTCAGTCCCTCATTCTGTTTCTTGACAACTTTCAGATAATCATCAAGAAAACCGATAATTCCGAAAAGAAGTATAAAAACTGCAACCGGTATAATCATAGGATACTTTCCTGCGAAAAAACAGGCTGTAATAGCAATGGCTATAATGAACATTATTCCTCCCATTGTGGGAGTACCGCTCTTTTTCTGATGTTCCTGCGGACCAAGCTCACGAATATACTGTCCGAACTTAAGTCTGTGGAGCATCGGTATCCCTATAGGACAGAGTATGGCGGTTATCGCAAAACAAAGCATTGTTGCTATAATTGTATCTTTTATCATATGACTCCATCCTTATTTTATAATCCTAATTCCGGAACTGTCTCGGCCTCGATTCCCGCGGGTACTCCCGGAAGCATATCGTCTTCACCATCATCCGTCCCTGATGAATGTTCCACATATTCCTCGGTATTGTATACCTTTCTTGTTTCTACTTCAGGAGTATTGCTGTTTTCATTCTCTTCCTCGCCGGAAGCGGCTGTTTCTGTTTCAGCAGGTTCTTCCGTTACTGTCTCCTGCTGACTTGCTGTCACAGGTTCTGTTCCGAAGTATACCGGTTCATATGCCGGATACTCGCTGTCACTTCCCTCTCTGAAGATGCTCATATATGGCAGTACTTCCTGCATTATGGCTCTGAAAATGTTGCTTGCATATGATGAATGGGCCTGATCATCCGTATTAGGTTCATCAACCACCACATAGCACAGTACCTGCGGATCATCTGCAGGAGCACATCCGATAAATGAAACAACGTAATTCACCTTGTCACGGGGAAACTTCTCCGCAGTTCCGGTCTTTCCTCCGATACGATATCCGGGTATCTGAGCTGCTTTTCCGGTTCCTTCTGCCACCGTTTCATACAGGGCATTCTTTATGAATTCAGATGTATTCTGACTCACTGTCTGTCTGACAAGTTTCGGTTCAATATTCTGAACTACCGAACCCTGAGAATTAAGTATCTGACTGACAATATGCGGTTCATAATACGATCCGCCGTTTATGATCGAACAGTATGCTGCAGCCATCTGAACCATAGTACAGTTATAGTTCTGCCCGAATGAGTTTGTTGCAAGATCTGATAAATACATTTCCGAAGCATCGCGTACAAACAAAGATGTATCCGGTTCTCCCGGAAGGTCTATTCCTGTCTTCTGCCCGAATCCGCACAGATGTATAAATTTGACAAATTTCTCTTTGCCAAGGCTCTCTACGATTTTCATCATAGCTACATTGCAGGACTGCATCAGGCTTTCGGTAACATTTAACCATCCATGTCCTGAATGTACATTACATTTGATTGTCCATCCGCCTACTTCCTTGTATCCGACGCATTCATAGTATTCGTTTCCGTTGATTTTTCCCTCTTCAAGAGCCGCGGCTACCGTAAAGACCTTGGATGTTGAACCGGGCTCGAAAGTGTCTGTTACACAGAAATTTCTCCACACGCTATTCCATGCATCGTTCATCTGTGAATCGGAAAATCCTTCAAGTTCTTCCTGTGTATAATAATCACTGATATCACGCGGATCATTCAGATTAAACGGGTGGCTGTTTGCCATGGCGAGTATCTCACCGTTTTTGGGATTCATTATGATGCATGCCGCTGTCTTCGATCCCATTTCCTTCTGAAACTGTTTGAGATATTTCTCGACTATGTTCTGTATATTTATGTCTATCGTTGATACAATCGTATTTCCGTCCTGAGCCGGTTTGATGACACGTTCAAGGGTTGAGTCTTCGTTCAGATATCCGTACTCTCTTCCGTTTGTTCCGGTCAGTTCATCGTTGTAATACTGTTCTATTCCGCCTGAACCTTCCAGACCGTCCTCAAATGTAAAACCTATCACATGTGAGGCTGCGGATTCATTCGGATAATATCTCTGATAAGAATCTTCAAACCAGATTCCGTAAATTCTTCTGGTATCTCCGTTTTTCTTGAATTCTTCATTTCTTTCGTCTTTCTTCGTCTCAAACTCCGTCTTCTGATCAAAAGTCATCTGCTTTGCATAACGGATATATGCACTGTCAGATTTTTCAATGATGAGATTTCTGAGCTCAGATATGTCAAATCCGAATACTTCATTGAGCAGCGCAATGGTCGGTTCAAGATAATCTTCCTGTTTGGAATTGATTTGAGACGGATCGATGATTAGGTTATACACCTTTGTCGATGTCGCAAGAAATGATCCGTTTCTGTCGGTGATATCGCCTCTTCTTGCGGGTATCTCACGTGAATCATATCTCTGCTGTGACAGAATTTTCTGGTTATACTCATCCGAATAATCATTTTGAATCCGTCCAAGCGTGACAATTAACGCAATTAAAGCCAGCAATATTACCAGTAAGGTAATTGCCAGCTTTATCTGCATCGGACGTGTCAGTCCTCTGTTGTGTGTCTTATTCGGATTTTCATTCTGCGATGTTGTCATTTTGTCTTACATATTCAGTCGGTGTTTTATCATATGTCAGAACCTGATCTTTGTTTGCGTATACCATTCCGAGTTCTTCAGTCGCAATTGTATATATTTCATCAAGGTCTATGCCTGCATTGATCCTTGATTCAAGCGCATCATTATCTGCTATATACTGCTCAAGTATCTTTTCCTGAGCTTCGATGTTCTTGATACGTGCTGTTATATCGGCCTGAACCTTCAGATATGCAATACACATGCCCAGTACAAGAACAAGTGCCAGTGTCAGCACGATTACATACGGAGCATCCATGCTGAGTGCATTCTGAACCCTCTTCTGTTCCTTTATCTGCTTTCTGGCTCTTTCATATTCTCTTTCACGTCTTTCGGGAAGTTCATATCCCTGACGTGCTGTGTTTCCGTATATATAACCTGACTGTGCCATAACCTTATACCCTTTCAAAAACTCTTAACTTAGCACTTTCACTGCGCCTGTTTTCCGCAAGTTCCTCCTCTCCGGGAAGAATAGGTTTGCGTGTGATTACCTTTCCTTTGCTGACATTTCCACATACACATACCGGAAAATCCGGTGGACAGGTACATGGGTTTTCTGCCTTTCTGAATGCTTCTTTTACTATCCTGTCTTCCAGGCTGTGGAAAGTGATTATACACAACCTTCCTCCCGGATTCAAAAGATCCGTCATAGTACCGATGGAATCTTTAAGAACTGTCAGCTCCCGGTTGAGTTCTATCCTTATAGCCTGAAATGTTCTTTTTGCCGGATGTCCCCCGGTTGCCCTCAGCTTCATCGGTATCGCCTGCTTGATGATTTCCGCAAGCTGAGTTGTGGTTTCAACAGGAGCTTTTTCTCTCTCGGCGCATATGTGTTTTGCAATGTTCTGCGCGAATCTGTCTTCGCCGTATTCCCTTATAACTCTCGCAAGTTCCTGAAGGGAATATCCGTTTACTATATCTGCAGCCGTCATGGGATTCCTGTCATCCATCCTCATGTCAAGCGGTGCTTCATGCTGATAAGAAAAACCTCTTTCACCGGTATCGAGCTGATAACTGGAAACTCCCAGATCAAGCAGAATACCATCTACTTTATAAATATTCAGCCCTTTAAGCACGGATGCTGTATTCTCATAATTATCGCGTACTATCGTAACCTGAGAGCCGTACTCTTTGAGGCGTTCCGCCGAAGCCTCTATGGCATCCCTGTCCTGATCTATCCCGATCAGCCTTCCGTTCGGACCCAGCCGTCTGCATATTTCCGAAGAATGCCCGGCGCCTCCCAGCGTCCCATCTACATAAATGCCGTCGGGTCTGATATTCAGCGCTTCAATGCTTTCTTTCAGGAGTACCGATTTATGATTAAATGTCATAATGTGATTCCCGAATCATAGAGCTTTTCTGCTGCGGCATCGGCATCAATGTCCTGAGCCTTGTGCCATGCGTCCTTGCTCCAGATTTCTATATGATCAATATTTCCTATCATTACTGCATCTTTGCTTATTCCCGCATACTCACGAAGAGGTGCCGGTATAAGAACTCTGCCCTGTTTGTCAAACTCCGCTTCAGTTGCCGATCCCACCATCATTCTTCTGATTGTTCTGGCGTCTTCCGTCAGCATGGGCATCATTGCGAGTTTTTCCTGAACCCCTGTCCAGTTTTCCATATCGTAAATGGAAAGGCAACGGTCAAAACCCTTTGTAATTACAAAGCTTTCGCCCAGTTTATCACGGAATTTTGAAGGCACGATAACACGTCCCTTTGCATCGACCGTATGATTAAATTCTCCCATGAACATAATCAAAATGATAAATCCCTTCCACTTTTCACCACTCTATGCCACTTATTTTACCTAATACACCACAAAATTGCAACAATTTATTCATTTTTTTGTAAAAAAAATATGGCAAGGGGATTTTCCCTTGCCATTTTGAAAACTATCGTAATTATACGTTGAATCTGAACAGAATTACATCTCCGTCCTTGACTATATACTCTTTGCCCTCCAGTCTCATAAGACCTTTTTCTTTTGCCGCATTCGACGAACCGCACTCAACCAGATCTTTGTAATTTATTACTTCTGCTCTGATAAAGCCCCTTTCAAAATCAGTATGTATCTTTCCTGCAGCCTGCGGAGCCTTGGTATTCTTCCTAATTGTCCATGCTCGGGTCTCATCTTCTCCTGTAGTAAGGAACGACAGCAGTCCCAAAAGATCATAGCTTGCGGCAATCAGCTTATCCAGGCCCGATTTTGTGATCCCAAGTGCATCCAGATACTCTGTTTTTTCCTCATCGGACAGTTCGGCAATCTCCGCCTCGATAGATGCACAGATAACAAATACTTTGGAATTATGTTCATCTGCGTATTTCCTTACCGCCTGTACATGCGGATTGGACGCTCCGTCATCCGCCAGATCATCTTCCGACACATTTGCTGCATATATTACAGGCTTTGCCGTAAGCAGACACAGAGAGTTTACAAAAGCCATAATGTCGGCATCATCCTGCTGATATGTTATGGCAAGTTCTCCTTTTTCGAGGATCGCCTTCAGCTCGTTGAGGATCTCAAGTTCTTTTCTGGCTCCCTTATCATTCATCGCTGACTTGGCTGTCTTTGATATACGTCGCTCGAGTACTTCCAGATCCGAAAAAATAAGTTCAAGATTGATCGTTTCGATGTCTCTGAGCGGATCTACGCTCCCGTCGACATGAATAACATTACCGTCCTCAAAGCACCGCACCACGTGAACGATTGCATCACATTCGCGTATATTGCCCAGAAACTGATTGCCCAGACCCTCGCCCCTGCTCGCGCCTTTTACGAGTCCGGCTATATCTACGAACTCTATCGTGGCCGGAGTGACCTTTTTTGATTTATGCAGATCACCAAGCACCTTAAGTCTGTCATCCGGCACGGCAACGATACCGATATTGGGATCGATTGTGCAGAACGGATAATTGGCGCTTGCGGCACCTGCCTTAGTTAATGAATTGAAAAGTGTGGATTTTCCGACATTCGGTAATCCGACTATACCTAATTTCATATTTATCTACATCTCCTTATTTTTCCTTTATTTTCAAGGGTTTTCGGGATCCGGTTCGGAGGCTTTACGCCATTTTTACACCATTTACGAATGGAGTTATATGAATTTATATCAGAAAACCCTATTTGATTCAAATTGTCTTACAGCCTGATCCAGGCTTTCGGTCGTTACATGAACATACCGATCCATGGTTGTTTTAATGCTGGCATGGCCCAGCAGTTTTTGCAGCACCTTCGGCTGCATCCCACTCTCAATAGCTCTTGTGGCGTATGTATGGCGTAAAGCGTGCATACAGAAGTGATCGATTCCTGCTTCGTCACAGAGCTTATAAAGGTGAGTGTCATATGAACTGTTCTTTGCCGGTTCTCCGGTACGGAAATTGATAAAGACAAGATCCTTCATCTGAAGCTGAGACATGGCTCCGGTTCGTCTGTCTATATAAGGCAGCGATTCAGTAAGAAGTGGGGATTTCTTGCGATCCTCACGATTGGCCCGCAGATTTTTCAGAATGTCGCAGGCACGGTCAGTCAGAGGAATCGTGCGATAGCTGTTCTGAGTCTTTGGCGGCCCGGCTCTCCAGGTTTTTGTGGAGTGGCGATACTCCAGTGTCTTATTCACTGTTAGTGTGCGCTTATCCAAATCAACCGCATCCCAGGTAAGGCCGATCATCTCTCCGGTGCGCAGCCCGGTCTCTAGGATCAGCGCGTACTGGCTGTAATTATGAGAGCGTTTTGCAGTCTCAAGAAAAATCCGCTGTTCATCTCTCGTCAGAAAATGAATATCGTTTGCAGCACGTACAGGCTTGGTGTATCGAACACCATCCATCGGATGCCGTGCAATCAGATCATTCATTTTTGCCGCCTTGAACATAGTACCCATTGTGATATAGACCTGCCGGATAGTCGCGCCGGAATAGGTCTGATCCATAGAAAGCAGTACTTTCTTACAGTGCATCGGCTTTACATCGCCAAGCTTCATCTTGCCGATTACAGGCTGGATATTATGTTTGTATCGCTCACGATAATTGCGAAGCGTATTCGGTGCCAGATCTCCAACTATGTTTTCAATCCAGAAATCGAACCACTCATCCACTGTGAAGGAAGCCGTCGCATAGGAATCATCCTGCTGAACGGTTGTTTTGGATTCTTCAATCCAGTTGCGGGCTTCAGGAATTGTCTTGAAATATTTCTCGTGTCGTTTACCGGCTTTATCGACAAAGCGTGCGTGAAACAATCCATCCTTTCTTTGGTAGATACCTTTTCCACACTCTTTGCCTTTGAGGTTTTTACCCATGTTGTACTCCTTTCCCGCAGAGAGAAAAGAGCACACCGATACAGACTACATAGTATCACAGAACATGCCATCTCTCAAGATACTCAGCGATGATTTGTTGAATTTGCCATACAAAAGATTTTTATATTACCAGACGCTGGCTGATATATTCCTCGAATTCTTTTCGCTTCACCAGCTTCTTTGTGCCCACAAATAATACAAAGGGACAATTCGGGGTACGAAGCATACTGTCAATTTTATTGATGCCGATGTTACTGTATTCAGCCGCTTCCTTAATGGTCAAAGTTACCTTTAAGTGAATCGGAACTTTATCAAATTCCATCATGTTTTCTCTTCCTCCCTGGTCAGAATATGCATTTATAAACTATGTTCCGGATTGAAGTTCTGATAAGCTTCAATGGAATATTTTTTCCTGACTGGCTTTTCCCTTTTTTGCCCAGCTTCTGATGGTAGCCAGGTGATTCTCATAGACCTTTCCTGTAGAGGCCATATACTCCGAAAGATTATCGATTCGTTCCTGATAATCCATCGGAAATTCCTTCTGCAGATATCGAAACCCCTCTTCCGTCAAAAGTACATTCTCATAAACGCCGTAGTTTTTTCGACTCAGGCCATCACTCTCTTGGTTGAATGAATTATTATGATTGGTATTATTCTTATTACCGGAAAGAATCCTGTCTGACGGATGGAAAGAGTGCTGTCCATCAGGAGGAAAACTATCTGTCTCTCTATGAGAAAGATTTTTGTCTGCAAGAATTCTTACATAGATACGATTCGGCCTTCCAACGCCCTGACGAACACGGCGGATCAGATCCTCCTGCTCCAATGTCTGCAGTGCGGTTTTCACAGTCATATCACTTCGTCGAAGCTCTTTAGCCATATTTTCTATAGTGTAATAGATAAAGACATAGCCATCCTTATCTACCCAGCCGTCGTGGACCTGAGACAGCCTGCTGCGGTCTAACAGCAGCATATAAACGATCTTTGCCGTATCGTTGATATTCAGTGCCATCAGAAATTTGGGGAAGGGCATGAACTGCGGAAGCGATGTATCCAGTTTTATATATTCCGTCACGGAAATCACCTCCTCCTGCAAATAATGATACTGCCGCAAGTGCAATTTTTTTATGATGTTTCTCCCATGTTCTTATGGGAATTACACATATCCTGTAAATAAGTCTACTTCTGTTCGCTGCAGAATAATATGTCACGGCAGAATACAACTGTGTGGTAAATACGAACAATCCCGCTGAACACAAGTAGCTTTCTATAACCAACTATACCGCTGGATCTATAGAAAATTTATAGGGTGATAGAAAAGTTGGATTTTCCATTAGAAAACGGATTATCTGTATTAAGCCTACAGCAAAATCCGAAATTTATATATGACTTGATATAGCGGATTGACCCGCTTCTTAGGCGGGAACGCCGCATTAGTTGTTATCAAATTTCTGATATCATCGTATGGTATTTAATCACTGAAAAGAAGAGCCTCAGAGGCTTAGTGTTTTTGCCTCTGAGGCCGTGTTTTCTGATACAAACTACATATTTAACAACTTGAAATGTGACGGAGCAGACCAGAAAAATAAATGAACCGGCAGACCTGACCCGGTTTCCGGCTTCGCATATCCACGCGTAAAGGAAAGAATACATTTTATGTCGGTACTCCGTTAGCAATTTCATAGAAATGCGAAGCCTGCCTGTCCATGGACAAAGCAGCTCAGTACAGGGATTGGGAGGTTCCCCAACAAGCGTGAACAGCATTCGGGCCACGAATACACTGCTTGCGAAAGTATGTAAGCATCGCTGCAAGATTTCAATTGTGATCAGAATGCTCCAACCCTAAATCGGTATACTACTTAAATTGGCAAGCAGTGTATTTGTATTACAAATACATTTGTTGCTTGTTGGGATATTCCCAAACCCAAATAAAAACTGCACCGCCGAGGGGCGGTGCAGGCTACGCATTTTGATAAAACACTTACGAAATACTTAGTACTTTTTATATTTGATCTCAAATATCATTTGCTTTTCCGTCCTTTCGCTGCAGTCGGTCATGCCGCACAGCAAATATAGTACAGAAAAAGGGATGGAAGACGAGGCGGAAAAGGCAGAGTGAAAACTGGATTCTGCTGACAGTGATACCAGTGGCAATCACAACGTTATTTCTGCCACCGTTTCAGCGTCGGGAAGAGTTTTTCGCAATATGCCTTCATTTCTTCGTTTGTCATGCCCGCCTGTGTACCGAATTGACTGCACATTTCGATATATTTCTCCATCGAAACCTTATCGATGAATTCACCGTTCTCGTAGCAATATTTGCAATAATCCTTGTTGATGCTGCCGTCGGCGTTGGTACCGAACACATCCTCCGACAACATCGGCATCCCGCAACTCTGACAGATTTTCAGATCGGCTTTTTTCCTGATTGGCACCCAAATACCGCACTCATAATCCGGCGACTGCGGATTTCCTGCGGAATAGTTTTCGATGGATGAGGTTCCGATTTCATACATTGTTTTAATATTCGGTGCCCACTCGTTCCACACCTGTGTGTTGAGCGTCTGTAAAGACTGCGGGATCGGGCCCTTGGCAGTAAATATTGCCCAATCGCTCTCTGGGAATGTGAACAGCTCCAGTCCCGTCGGCACATCTCCGCCTTTGTAAAAACCGGCGATCCAATATGTAAAACTGGAATCGCACTCAGCGCAGATGGCGAACATTCCGATACCGTTTTCAAGGATTGCCACTTCCACCGGCGTTTCAGGCTTCATCGTCTGCCACAGACGCGCATATTTTTCCGCATATTCTTTATCCCAGAATTCCGGGCATTTCCTGTAGCCCTCATCCGGTGCAATCTCGGTATGGAAACCAATAAAGGTCATTTCGCTTTTGTGTTCGTATGTTACTTTCATCTTCATTCTCCTCTTTTCTCTTTTGTTGTTCTGCGAATATACAGTGGACCTTCTTCTCCAGTTCTGCCGGTTGGTTCAAACCCTGATTTTTCAAGAACTCTTATGGACGCGATATTCTCCTTGGCCACCTCAGCAGTTACGCTATTGATTTTATTCTGCTGTAAAGCCCAGGCAACAACAGTCATTATCGCCTCTGTTGCATACCCACGATCCTGATACTCATCGGCAATTCCGTAACCGATTTCCGCAGAACCGTATTCGTTAATCCCTTTAAAGCACAATTCTCCGATATGTGTACCATCTTTCAGCTCAATCATCCAGATGGCATACCACTCCCACTGGTCAGTATGCGCCAAACATCCGTCCAGCATTTCCGTGTAAGCCGCTTTCAGAACATCAACCGACTGTGCCGCAATAAATGCTTCCATTTGTTCTTTGGAAGCCGCATATATTTTCAAACGCTTTGTTTCTATCATGTTTTGGCCCTGCATATGCATTACTCCCTAATATAGAATATAACCAAGAAAGCGCGTGGCATTATCTGCCCCTGTGCTTCTCTTTTTTCTTTTGCTGTTTCAGTTCAAACAGATGCTCTGCCTCTGCCAGCTTTTGCTCACGGCTTTTGATTTTGCGTTCCTGCTTGTTCTGCTCCTGCTGTAATTTCAGAGCCTGCTGCGATTTTGTCCCGATTCCGTTTTTTGCAAGCGATTTCTTGATATCACGCTGCATTCGTTTCGGGTTCTGCTTTGCTTCCTTTACAACAGCTGCCACAGCAGGGCTGAACCGCAAATCGTAATAGTGCTTTAAGATGAACTCATATACCTCATAATCTTTCGGCTCTGCACCGAATGTCACTTTGGCAGCGGATAGTTTGCCGTTTTCAATTCTTTCAAAAACGCCTACCCAAAAGGGTTCCTCAAAAAACACTGTCAGTTTGCTTTGCTCTTCACCCATGACAAACCCTCCATCTGATTGAAATGAGCAAAGAACGGACAACCCGGAGGGGCAGGTTACTTACCCTGACAAGCAGGACGGCCGGGCTACCTACCGGCTCTGGCATACAACAGTATGCGTTGCGTTTTTATCTTTGCTATATAATTTGTGATTGATACCCACGACCGCTTATACAGCCGTGGGTATCTTTTCGTTTAGATCAGCTGTCCGGGAAGCTTCAACTTTTCCTTGTATGGAAATGTTGCTTCATATGCTGCAAAGTCCTTAGGATTCTCATCACAAACAAAATATCCCTTAGGTGTCGCATACTCTCCGGTGATTCCGTCAAGATAGCTTGGAATCTGTTCCTTACACAGGAAAAAGGATGCATCCTCGCCTTCGGGGAGTCCATGATACCGGATCCCATACTCACTTGCGTAAGTGAAGCCGCTTTTTCCGTAAAACAAAATGTTTCCTTCAAAACAGACAGCACCGCAGCCGATTTCTGCGGCTTTTTCAAGTGAATAGTCAAGCAGTATCTTTCCGTATCCCTGCCGTTTCAACTCCGGCGCAATACAGATTGGTCCCATCGTCATGATGGGAATATCTCTGCCGTCATCTGCTTTGATTACAGTTCTGACAAAGATATTCTGACCAATGATTCTGCCGTCCTTTTCCATGACAAAATCGAGCTCCGACACAAAATCCGAATCATCTCTCAGGCATTTCAGTACATAATGCTCCATGCATCCCGGACGGTACACATTCCAAAAGCTCTCTCTTACAAGGTTTTCCACCTCACGGTAATCTTTTTTCTTCTCTAAACGAATTGTATAGTCATTTTTATTCATTGATTTTTCCTCCTGATGATTGTTGACTGCAATGCTGGGAGGTTGTGTTTGATTGTATTCGCAACCTCCCGGTTACGCTACAATCTCCGTTGTGTTGTACTTAATCAAAAAGCACTCTCCTAATGATAGTATTTATCCAATTGACCTGCCAAAGTAATTACTTCACAGGAAGCTGGATCTCTGTTAGCCAGTCCTCTACGGACTCTTTGTTCCAAATGCCGTCAATGTAGCTTTCTCTTGCAAGCCCCGCTGCGACATATCCGTTCTTTTCGGCATACTCCATAATGTATGCATAGGCTTCACCGATGTTATCATATGCGCCCTTATGGTAGATGCTCAACACTTTTGCTGCCGGAAGAATTCGGAACTTGATATTTGCATTCTCTTTGCCGAAAGCTGTGACAGCCTCGTTATGACGAATATGAATATCTGTCTCCTTGTACTCTCCGTCAAGATACTCGCAGAACTCATAGGGCGGCTCTTCACATTTCAAACCCGGGTTAAGCTTAAGACATTCTGCTCCGACTGACGGAATCCACTGCATACAGTCTGAATACTTTTCAAGCACCGTTTCCGATGAATAAACGATCATCTCCGGTATTTCTTTTACGATTACTTGATACTTCATTTGTTTTCCCTCCAGTATAAATTCTATGACGGAAAGCTGAAGCTCTGTTTTTTCCTTTAGTTTTTTAAGACTATCTGCTTTTGCAGACAGTATCGTTCCTGCATCTTCTCCGGAAAAGATGCTTTTAATTTCTTCGATTGATAACCCAAGCTGTCTATACGATTTAATCCTTGCCGCAGTTTCAAGCTGAGCGGTTTCATAAAAACGATACCCAGTCCATTCGTCAACGGATGCAGGCAGCAGAAGGCCTTCTTTTTCATAAAACCTCAGTGCTTTCACCGTGGTAAGAGAAAGCTTTGATAACTCTCCGATTTTGAGCATAATAACATCTCCTTTCCATCACAAACAGAACGATATCGTATCCTCTAAGGGGAGAGTCAAGAAGTTATTCTGAATCAAAAAACTTTTCCTGTATGTGATCCCACTGCCGATTTTCACACCAATATACCTTCATCTGCGTAACATCAAATACCATGGATACAACAGTTGGACAGACTTCTTGAGATACCGCTCTGAGAATTTCAAAACAATCATCGACATCAAAATCATCTGCAGCGTCTTCAAGCATTTTCTCAGCAATATGATATCTGTCCCAGCCCATCCACGGATGCTGTTCCCGGTCCATTTTAAACGGAGAGAAATTTGTCAGCACCTGATACTTCGGTTTTTCATAATACTTATATCCTTGCCCCGGAATGATATGCAGCACGTTACCGTTCTGATCAGACAGTGAAGACATGAATGTAACACTGGGAACGCTGTAGATGGGCTCTTTCTCCGCAATTGCACGTATTTCCTGAAGTGTTTTCTTTTTTGTAAGAAGGTCTATATCAAGCATGATTACATGATTGCCCAATCCAATTGGATTGCTTCTTGCATCAAATGGACAACAGGTCGGCATTCCGACAAAATCGCCTCTGTTGTTAGCTCCAAAAAGCGGCATCCAGCCTTCAGTCTTATCGTTGATTTCAATATAGACACCGTCTTCCGCCTTGCGAACCCTGTACTCCATATCCAGAATATCAAGGTTCCAGCCGACGATCGTCTTTTTTCTGTTGGATATAATACTCGTACACATTTTATTGGCCTCCTCCGTTAGATCGGCGTGCCGACTTCGATCAGATTTCCATCCGGATCATAAAAGCGCACAACTTTCTGTCCCCAACTATGCGTCATAGGCAAGTTAACAAACTCCGTTTCCGGATAAAGCGTTTTCAGCTTTTTATAAAAAGCATCTACGTTTTCTGCCTCATAATACAGCTCACAGGCGTTGTTTTGAGGAATCACGTCTTTGCTGATAAAGCCGCGCCAGTATTTTTCCTCCTGCAGGATAAGTCCGTCCGACAGGATCATATTGCCGTCGTTATCCTGGAGCATTTCAAGACCGAAGAGATCGTGATAGTATTTCATTGCCTTTTGGCAATCTTTCACAACAATTAAAAATCCTCTTAATTTCATATTCTGCCTTCTTTCTGATATTTCATCGGCGTAAACCGAATCCCGTTTACGGTCTGCTCCGCATCTGTTTCATGAAATCCAAGCGACCTATAAAACGGCAGACCGTAAGGCGAGGAGTTCAGCGTAATCGTTTTGCCTGAATATTCGGCTTTTATCCGTTCAAACAGTCTTGTGCCTATGCCGAGCCGATGATAGCTTCCGTCTACAAAGAAAAAGCAAATATGGCACTTGTCTTTTCGGATGCCGACCATTCCGATAAGCCTGCCACTGTCAAATGCACCGTCGTATTCAATGCCGGCAAGATATTTTTCGTCATGCAGGCACTTGCGGAATTCCTCCGTACCCTCCGGCGAATAATCCGGGGATTCATACTCGGAAAACACTTTCCATGCAAGAGAAAGTGCCTCCTCATTTTCGTGTTCTTCGAGTTTCCGGATCGCAAAACCGGCTTTCCGTTCTTCTTTCGTCAGCCGGGTAATATGCTCGGTACGGATATCATCCATCACCTTCCAATGAATATCCTGAACCATATTGTTTCCTTTTGCGCTCATTTTACGACCCCCAGCAAAAGCAGTATGCCAAGGATACAAAATACGCCGCCCAGAATTCTGGTGACCAGC
>JAUNOA010000067.1 GCA_030531245.1 Lachnospiraceae bacterium | reverse complement strand
TTCTATGTAGACAAGTGAAATAATAAAAACTTGTCCTACAAGGAAGGGGGCATATTTTGTCTTTTAAACACAAATACACATATGAGGAAAAAGAAAAGATTCTTTTCGAGTACAAAAATGGTATACATGGATTTCGTGAGCTTTGCCGTATTTATGGAATAGCTCAACAATCACTGAAGGACTGGATTCGGCTATATGAAACTTTTGGAATGGTTGGATTGAAAACAGGAAGTACAGCCAGTCATTATCCTAAGGAAGTAAAGGAGGCAGCTGTCCAGGATTATCTGACGCACAGTTATACTGTCAAAGAGATACTGAAAAAGTATCAAATCCGTTCCGCAACAGGAACATAAAACAATCTGATGTGTTTTGCGTCAGAATGTTTTAAGCCGGTACATAGATTAATGCAACTGAAAAAGGAGCCTGTCGGCTCCATGTAATTTGCAGGATAACAACAAGAGCTGAGGGCTCGGTACTAATGTAAAGAAATTGGTATCGGGCCCTTATCATTTTTGATAAATATAGCACAAACAAACCCGAATTGAACAAATCATTTGCCAATCCCACTCCAATGTGATACGATTTATTAAAATACATTTTAATAAAAACTACTTGAATTATTCTGTTTGGTGGAAGGGGGAATCATGTTCGTTGGAAGAGAAAGAGAATTGGCGGCATTAGAAGATTTCTATAATGCATCCGGATTCGGAATGATGATAATATACGGGCGCAGGAGAGTAGGCAAATCCAGACTGATTATGGAATTTGTTAAAAATAAAAAAACACTGTTTTACACAGCAACAAAAGTGGGAAAAGAAAGAAATCTGGAATTGTTTTCCCAACAGGTTGTTAATCTGTTCCTGCCGGAGTTAAGCAATGTAAAACTTCAAATGTTAGAAGATGTTTTTGATTTAATAAGCCAAAAGCTAACTGATGAAAAGCTGATACTTGTAATAGATGAGTTGCCGTATTGGGCAGAAAAAGACGAGGCGCTCCTTTCCATCATCCAGAAATATATAGATACACGATGGATTGACAGTAATCTGAAAATCATTCTGTGCGGATCCTCATTGAGCTTTATGGAGAATAAAGTTTTAAGCGAAAAAAGCCCTGTATTTGGAAGAAGGACTTCGCAAATAAAACTAGATGCATTTGACTACCTGGATGCGGCAAAATTTGTTCCCGGGTACTCGCCCAGGGATAAGGCGATCTGTTATGGAATTACAGGTGGAGTGGCAAAATACTTATCGCTAATTGATCCGAAAAAGAGTCTCGACGATAATATTGCAAAACTGTTTTTCGAAACCAGTGGATATTTGTATGATGAGACCAAAAACCTGCTTACGCAGGAATTCTCGGATATTACCATAGTAAATAACATAATCGAACAGATTGCATCCGGCGAAAATACGGTAAACGGAATTGCAGGAAAAGTCGGAGAAAAGGATCCAACAGTTTTGTATACGTTGGAGAAACTGATAAACGTAGGTCTTGTTGAAAAGAAAAAATGTATAACAGAGGAAAAGAACAAAAAGAAAACCCAGTATGTCTTAAAAGACACTATGTTCAAATTTTGGTATGAATTCATTCCAAAAGCAACCAGCGTAATAGAAATGGGACAAGGTGAACTCTATTATAAAAAAATGGTTAAGCCGGCGCTTAATTCGTTTATGGGTCCCGTCTTTGAAACAATGTGCAGGCATTACACATTAAGCCACGGGATCGAGGGAGACTTTGACTGCTTTATAACCACCGTGGGAACCTGGTGGGGAACTGAAAGGGTATTGTCTGAAGAGGGTAAAAGCCAGACTCAATCTGCCGACATAGACATAGTTGCATTGTCTGAACTTGAAAAAAAGGCTGTCATCGGAGAGTGTAAATTTAAAAATGAAAAAATCGACAAAGCGGTTTATGAAACATTGAGAAGAAGATCGGCCTTAATCTCCGGAAAATATAGAGTTACAAGGCTGCTCTTATTCTCTTTATCCGGGTATAGTAAATGGTTCAGCACCCTTCAGGATGATGTTGTTGAATTATTGACATTAGAATCTATCTATCGCTGAAAGCATTTTTGAATATCCAGTCAAATCATCTCTGCTCAAAGTGCAACTATACAGTTATAAAAGTTCTGCGAACAGTTAATGAAGTGACCAAACCAACTTTACCGTAAAGGAGGAGACTATGCCATATAACATCACAAAGGATATGAGCCTTAACGACCTTATCAATCTTCCTGAACTTTCAGAGATAAAAGATATGTGGATACCGTGTGAAGGAAGCTGACGACCATCCGATGCTTCCGAAGCCGTTTGATGATGTTGCCGCATCTGTTCGCTTCATCGAGGACCATGCCGAAGAGTTGGGAGTAATGAAGGGGCACTATGCACTCGGGGGATTCTCAGCAGGTGGACACATTACAGCCATCGAATTCTGGAAAAATATGATGCTATTAGTGAAATAACAAGTTGAAAGAATAGCGCTAAAGAAAAATTTATTAAACAAATTTGAATTTTTCGCTCCATAGCAAACTCAAAACTTAACCGAAAATTGGTATGAAACTGCCGATTTTCGGTTTTTTTAAACACAAACGTAACATTAACTATTGCACAGTAACATAAACAGTGTTATTATTTTATAAATTATGTTACATGGAGAGAATTATGTTTAATGATTTGGGGAAATTGTTTGGGATAGAATTTGATGAGGAAGAAATCACAGCCCCTAAGGGATTGCCTGTATATATGACTTCGGGCAGGAAAACGTTTAGGCTCAGTCTTGAGGACTGGGGCTTTATTGTGATTTGCATTCCTGAAATGGACAGATTTGGCGTTGTCGCATTAAAAAAACAGCACGAGCAGTATGAAAAGTGCTTTGACAGTCATGTGGCATTTTCTTTTTCAGGGATTTCTAAAATTCAAAGGGATTCTCTGATAAAGCATCGGGTGCCTTTTATAGCTCAGCCCATTCAGATTTATCTGCCTTTTCTTGGAACAATGCTGACAAGCAGCTATCGAAAAGAGAAAGAACTTTCCATAGAAAAAATAATGCCTGCAACTCAGAGCCTATATTTGTTTTTACTATCTAAAGGGGGAGAATCTGTGTCAAAAGTAGCGGCAGCAAATGCACTGGGTCTTACGAAGATGAGTATCAGCAGAGCTTCGGAACAGCTGGAAGAAGTGGGCCTAATTATTCAGGAAAATGCAGGCCGGAGTGTATTAATGAGGCCAAAAGCATATGGTCGAAGAGGGTACGAACTTGCAAAACCATATTTAATTAATCCCGTGAAAGAAACAATTATAGTGAAAGCGTCTGACAATCTGTCTTCTTTACCATTTGCCGGAGAAACTGCATTATCATCATATTCCATGCTGGGTGAACCGGCTATTCAGACTAAAGCTGTCAGTAAAGATTCGGATATAATTGCATCATTGAAAAGAACTGATGAAAAATGGGATCCTGAAAGTCAGTGCATCAGACTTCAGCTTTGGAAGTATGATCCGAGTATTTTCTCAAAGGACGGCATAGTTGACAGGATATCTCTTGCAATGTCTTTTACAGATAATATTGATGAACGAATAGAAGATGCATTAGATTATTGTCTGGAGGGTTTAGATGGTTAGCGGGATTAATTCATTTAAAGAAAAATTCAGTAATTACGAGAATTGCTATACGATTATCGGAGGGGCCGCTTGTGAAATCCTGATGAGCGAAGTGGGAACCGAGTTTAGGGCCACAAAAGATGTGGATATGATTTTGATTCTTGAAGACAGATATCAGGAATTTGCCAATGTCTTCTGGGAATACATAAAAGAAGGTGGGTATAAGTGCGGATGGAAAAACAGTGACACAGTGCACTTTTATCGCTTTACAGATCCGAATCCCGGATATCCTGTTCAGATTGAGCTATTTTCAAGAAATCCCGGATATCACCTTGAGGCTGCAGGAGGAATTATTCCAATCCATATAGATGATGATACATCAAGTCTTTCAGCAATTCTGCTTAACGATGACTACTATCATTTTATGCTTAGCGGAAGAAAAACTGTTATGGGTCTAAGTGTTCTTGGGGCTGAATATCTTATTCCATTCAAAATGTTTGCATGGCTTGATCTAAAAGCTCGCAAAGCAAGCGGGGAACATGTGAATGACAGAGATCTTAGAAAGCATAAGAATGATGTGTTCCGTCTCCTTCAGATAGTCCCCGGTGGAATAAAAATTGACCTCATTGGTCTTGTACAAGAAAAGACTCGTGAGTTTATGACCGAAGTAGTAAAAGACTCGGTTGACTGCAGTATTCTTGGACTACCATTCGATTTTGATGAGGGGATGAGATTGCTGCAGGAGATTTATTTATAGTAATATTCAGTTTACCGATAGCAATTGAATGTTTGTTATTGTCTTTTGTACAGGACAATAAAGCATATAAATTGTCCTGCACGCAAGACGAAAATAGTATGATAACAGGTAATATCGATGCGACAAGGGCAATAAACGATAACTTTTTCTATTTTCCGGTATCTTTGCCGGGTGTGTGAAATAATTGAATCAACAGCTGGAAAAGCATCGGTCACAAGCATCAAAGGAGTCTGGAAAAGGTCCCCCATTTTTTATCACGATGCGATTTTTCAATATAATTAGACTGTAAAGCATTTATGTTTCAACCTGACTTTTCACATATCAAAAACTATCAACAAGGATCGCATAGATAATGAATATAATAAGACGTCACTACATATTCTACGGATGGGTACAGGGCGTAGGCTTCCGCTACAGAGCCTATCATGCTGCCCATAGATACGGTGTTGCCGGATGGGTCAGAAACCTTCCGGACTATACTGTTGAAATGGAGCTCGAAGGCAGTGAGCGTGACATAGATGAAGTCATACTCTGTGTCGAGCGAAGCGACTACATACGCATCGACAACATGGATGTAAAGGATATTCCGATCCATAACGAACACACCTTTAATTACAGGTGAGCAGACATTATAAGAGCCTTACATCAAAGGCTCTTTTTATTGTTCCAAAGTAGTTCGTAAAAACCATTCAATCCTTCCGGATGCTTTTTCCATAATATCCTCGCAGTAAGAATACTCATACAGCCAACTCATCGTCTTATAAGACAAATCCACGCTTTCCAATTCCAAGATTCAGTCCCCTTCATACTGGAACAGGTCTACCTGATCCTCATAATAAACAATCCTGCGTTCATAGTTTCCCCATCCTGGGGTCTTTGATGCAAAAGAGATAATATATATATTCTATACCATTTTGCATTTTAATACGATAATATATTGCCGAAGAAATTGCTAAACCAGTAGTCCTAAAGAATAGGACAGAAATTCACAAATTGTTGCAAAGCTTATGCGGATTTTTCGTTTTATGTCTTTCGCTACATGGTCTCCGGTACAAGATGGGATCCCGTGCAGGATTGTTGCTTATTATCCTTTTTTCCTGATGTATCGTATAATATATAACATAGGCGAGTGCTTATGATTATGAGAACAAACAGATAGTAGTTTATGATCTGATAGGAGGACATCAAAATGTCGAAAACAAAAGAAGAACTTAACGAACTGAAGCAGCAGTATGAAGAACTTCAAGAGAAGTGCCGTGAGCTCACTATGGAGGAGCTGGAGCAGGTAACGGGCGGCATTGACCCCAAGGACCGTGATATTGCCATGGTGTTCCAGAATTATGCACTCTATCCACATATGACTGTTTATGATAATTAAGCGTCCTGCGACAGCAAACAAGCATGAGGGACATATCTCATAGAAATAATTCATGGTTTTGAAAGGAGAGAATCGGAGTGTCAAAAAGTAAAGAAGAACTTAATCAACTTAAGAAGCAATATGAAGAATTGAATGAAAAATGCAAGGAACTCACAATAGAAGAATTGGAACAGGTGACTGGTGGTATTTCAACGATGCTTGCAGGAAAGGTTGCAGGGGTGCAGATAACCTCCGACTAAGTGCAAAACAAGTTATAGAATTTACAACTTATCAAGTCCGGATCCGTTTCCTGACTTACAGCAAGGAGAATATAAAATGGAAAAGCAAATATTATATGTTGATGCGGAAAACTGCCGACTATATTGTGAAAAAAGAGGTGAAGGACCAATGTCATTAAGTTAAGATGACATCTAATGAGAGAAAAAGACGATGATTATCA
>JAUNOA010000066.1 GCA_030531245.1 Lachnospiraceae bacterium | reverse complement strand
TTTTGAAAATTATAAGTTGCAAAACAACAAGATATAGTATATAGTCTTTTACGACAAGATGATTTTTAAATCGGTACAGAGAGACCGGCAAGATCACATAAACGGGATAGCTATGACTATGACTTTATGCCTGCCGGCAAAACGGCAGGTTTCTTTTTATCTGATAGGATATTTTATCCTATTCAGATAAAAAACTCCGCAGGATGCATGCTCGCGCGTAAAGAAACATGTCGCTGAAGCGACCGCGCCCGGTGCGAACATATCGCAAGCGATATGCTTTTATAAGAAAAGGAGAATATCATATGAAGCAGAAATCTCAGCTTATGGACGAGAAGGATATCCGGAGAGCTCTGATGAGAATCTCACACGAGATCATAGAGAACAATAAAGGTGTTGATAATCTTGTTTTGATAGGGATAAAGAGAAGAGGGGAACCGATTGCAAAAACAATCAGACAGAACATCCTGAAGATAGAGGAGAAAGAGGTCCCCTGCGAAAGTCTGGATATCAATCTTTACCGTGATGATCTTACCAGAGTTTCAGATATGCCGGTCGTGAAGACAAAATCACTGTGCAACGAGGTGGATGATAAAGACATTATTCTTATAGATGATGTACTGTTTACCGGAAGGACTGCCAGAGCGGCAATAGAGGCGATATTCACCTGCGGAAGACCGAGAACGATACAGTTTGCGGTACTGGTAGACAGAGGACACAGAGAACTGCCGATAAGAGCCGACTTTGTCGGGAAAAATGTCCCGACTTCAAGAAGTGAGTTCATAGAAGTCAGGCTTCCGGAATACGACAGTGAAACGGGAGCATTTCTCATGTCAACCGATGATTAAGGTAACAATGAAAATTAAAAATAAAGAAAAAGGAGAATGAGACAATGAATTTAGTTTACGACATTAAGGACAGGCCACCATTCGGACAGGTAGTATTATTTGCTATCCAGCAGCTGCTCGCAATTATTGCAGCAACGATTGCTGTTCCGGCAGTAGTAAATAACTTCTGCATAGAATCAGCACTTGGATACGCAGGCAACCCGCTTTCAGCTTCGGCAGCTCTTTTCGGTGCAGGCTGCGGAACATTCATCTACCTGCTCTTCACAAGATCAAAGAGTCCGGTTTTCCTCGGATCATCATTCGCATTCCTCGGATCAATGATGTCGGCATTTGCAGGAGCAATCTCAATGCAGGCAGGCTGTGCAGGTCTGATCGCCGGTGCGGTTATGGCAGGTCTTGTATATGTAATCATCGCAATCGTAGTTAAGTTTGCGGGAGTAAACTGGATCGACAAACTTATGCCTCCTGTAGTTATAGGACCTACAGTTGCCATCATCGGATTGTCACTTGCAGGAAATGCAATCGGTGATTTCACAAACGGCGGAGCAACAGGTTCACCTTATGTAGCTATGATCTGCGGACTTGTAACGCTCTTCACGGTTATTCTTTGCTCAACATACGGCAAGAAGATGGCTAAACTGATTCCGTTCTTTATCGGTATCATAGCAGGCTATCTGACAGCAACAATATTCTACCTTATCGGAAATGCAACAGGAAACGATGCGCTCAAGGTTATTGATTTCTCTGCACTCCAGAATATGGGATCTTTCATAGCTTTACCGGACTTCGCATTCCTTAAGGCTGACTGGTCGGCTCTGACAGGTTCATATCTTCTTACGATCTTTGCAGCATATGCACCTGTAGCATTCGTAGTATTCGCAGAGCATCTTTCAGATCATAAGAATCTCTCGACTATCATCGGACACAATCTCCTCGAAGAGCCGGGACTTTCAAGAACACTTCTCGGTGACGGCATCGGTTCAATGGTAGGTGCATTCTTCGGAGGTGCCTGCAATACAACATACGGCGAGTCCATCGCCTGTGTAGGTATCACCAGAAATGCTTCCGTAGTATCAATCTGGGGTGCCGGAATCCTTTGCATACTTTTCTCACTCATTACTCCTTTGGTATGCTTCCTTGAGACTATCCCAAGCTGCGTAATGGGAGGTGTCTGCATCACTCTCTACGGATTCATCGCAAGTTCAGGCTTCAAGATGTTCCAGAAAGTTGATCTCAACAAGAACAGAAACCTCTTCACTGCATGTGTTATCTTCATCGCAGGTGTCGGCGGACTTACTGTAAGCTTCGGCAAGGTTACTCTTACGACAGTAGCATGTGCGCTTATCCTCGGCATCATTGTAAACAAGGTTCTCGCAAACGAGAAAGACTGATGTCTCAGACTTATGAATTAATTACAGGTCCGGATTCAATCCGGACCTGTTGTTATCTGACTGGAAAGTGCGTCCTATCAGATAAAATCACTCCGTGGGGAGCGTGCCCGTGTGAAAAAACATGTTGCAGGTGCGGATGTGCCCGGTGAAAGCATATCGCAAGTGATATGTTTTTTCTTTTTTATTACGTATTATTACAATAAAATTGAATCGGTTGCATAACATGGTCAATAGTGATAAAATACAACATAATGGTGAATTTTATTAAAATACACAAAATATGGGCTTTTGTCCTGGTTTTAGCCATATTGCTTACGTCTTTGAATGTAAGCTCTTTTGCCTATACTTCACAGCTGGGTTCTATCAAGGCATCCAATGTAAATGTGCGTTCCGGACCGGGAACAAACTATTCTAGAAAAGGTATGCTCTCCGTAGGAACCCAGGTCGTTGTTATTGATGAGCAGAGCGGTTCAGACGGACGTGTATGGTGTAAAATTACCTACAATAACGGAGCCAATGAAGGATTTGTACTGAAGGATTATATCGGAATGAGTTCTTCGCCGTCAGGCATAACCACTTCTGCATTTGATCAGATGCTTTCACAGCAGGGATTTCCTGAGTCATATAAGCCATACTTAAGAAAACTGCATGAGCAGTATCCAAACTGGACTTTTAAAGCTGTCAAAACCGGCATCGACTGGGAAACCGCGGTTCAGAACGAAGCTGTAACAGGCAGAAATCTGGTATATAAAGACAGCAAGTCATCGTGGAAGTCTACCGCTGACGGAGCATATGACTGGAACAGCTGCTCATGGCCGGGATTTGACGGTGATGCATGGAAGGCGGCAAGCGAGGATATTATCCGTTATTATATGGATCCGAGAAATTTCCTCGATTCTGAGTATATATTCCAGTTCCTTGATCAGAAATATGTTCCCGAGGTTCAGACATACAAAGGTGTTGAAACTATGGTCAAGGGTACGTTTATGGAGAGCGTTTATACCGGTGCTTTGGACAATGGAGCAGCCGGCTCAGCAGGAAGCACGCAGGCAGTGGAAGCTTCGGGCGTGAGCGGTTCATCTTCGGAACCTGTTACAGTGGGCGGTGTACAGCTTATCAGTCCGGGACAGGCTCTTTCTCTCGGATCGTCACCCGATACCTCTTCAGGCGGTTCTGCGGGATCCGCATCAAATGAACCCGGAGGGAGTATATCGGGAGGGCCCGCTTTTGCCAATGCTTCGACCTCTGCAGCAAATACTTCAGGGACTTACGTCGATATGATAATGAAGGCTGCCGGCGATTCAGGGGTTAATCCGTATGTACTTGTTTCAATGATTATTCAGGAACAGGGAAAGAACGGAAATACGTCCATGGTCAGCGGTTCATCCGGAGCATATAATTTCTTCAATGTTGAGGCATATGCACAGAATGGTATGTCGGCAACAGAAAGAGGTCTCTGGTGGGCGGGACAGTCAGGGAGCTATGACCGTCCATGGAATACAGCGGAGAAAGCTATCGTCGGTGGTGCGAAGTTTTACGGTGAAGGTTATGTAATGAAATCGCAGAACACCTTCTATCTCAAAAAATTCAATGTGTCGTCGACAAATACATATAAGCATCAGTATATGACCAATGTACAGGCAGCGGCCAGTGAGGGCTACAATCTGTCCAAGGCATATACCAGTGAAATCAGAAATGCGGCACATGATTTTGAGATTCCTGTTTTCAACAATATGCCTGAGACTCCGGCACCGCTTCCGGAGGGAGACGGCAGCCCGAACAACAAGCTCAGCGGACTTGGTGTGGAGGGATTTGCTATTACTCCGACATTCAGTTCCGATACATTAAGTTATGACCTGATTGTGGATACCAGTGTGATAAGTGTAAATGTCAGTGCTTCGGCATATGATTCAAATGCACAGATTTCAGGTCTTGGAACGTATAATCTTCAGAGCGGAGCCAATAAGATAAGTGTAACGGTAACAGCTCAGAATAAGACTACAAGAACATATGTGCTCAATGTAATAAGACAGAACAACGGACCTACATATAAGTCCGGAGTCGGTGGAACGGGCAGTACCGGAGGTCCGGGTTCAACTGTCTACTCACCAGGTGCGGAGTCGAATGTTGTCATCATTAATTCGACAAACACTTCATCGGGAACCGGGAATAACTCAGGATCAGGTTCGGGTGTTATTCTGGTTGGACCGGGACAATAACGGGGAGAATGAATAAAGATGATGAAGAGATTTAGATTGTTACTGATAACAGCTGCCATGGTGCTTATCACGGCTTTTACGGCTTATGCGGCATTTTCGGCAAATGTTTCGTTTTCTGATCCGAAAGCAAAAGTAGGTGAAGATGTCAGCGTTTCCATGAAAATCAGATCCTCAGGCGGTAATCTGGGAAGTGCCACGATAATGCTGAATTATGATCCGGCTTATCTGGAGTTCACAGGTGGTGACTATGCCCAGGGCGGTGCCGGGACGGTAAAAGTGACAGGAGATTCTTCGCTGGGACAGACAGAGTGGGCATATTCTCTTAAGTTCAAAGCACTTTCACCCGGAACAACAACGATTACCATGGACGATTCATGGGAGATATATGATGACAGCCAGAATATGGCTGCCCTTGATCATAAGGGCTCGTCAGCGATTACTATCGAGGGTGATTCAAGCAGTTCCATTAATGCGAATTTAAGCTCGCTCAAAATCAGCCCCGGTATTCTGACACCGGATTTTGCTCCGGAAGTGGCAGAGTATACTACTCAGGTAGGCGGTGACTGCACCAAGCTTACAGTCAGTGCTTCCACTGCGGACTCAAATGCCAAAGTCATCATTTCAGGTAATGCCGATCTTCAGCTGGGAGAAAACGTGGTCATCTGTCAGGTTACTGCACAGGACGGAACCACAGTCAAGGAATATACAATCAAGGTTGATAAGATAGAAGGCAGTGTTGATTACGGCCAATCTTCCGGAATCCTTACAGCCAATGTTAACGGTGAGGATTATGAGGTTGCGGAAACATTTGATGATACTATGCTTCCTCAGGGCTTCATATCACAGACAGTTAACTACAGGGGAAGGGATGTCCTTTCCGGCTTAAACGAGAAGAGCGGACTTACAATCATGTATCTGATCGGCAATAACGGTTCGGGCGATTTCTTCGTATATGATGCTGCTTCGGATCTGTGGTCACCGTTTGCTCAGATAACGACAACGGAAAAGGCTGTCACGGTAGTTCCTATGGGCAGTGATGTAGCTGTACCGGAAGGATTTGCAGAGACCACTCTTGAACTTAACGGAAAGAAGGTTCACGGATGGATCTGGTCCGGAGATCTTGAGCAGGAATACTGCATGATTTACGGTATGAATGCCGACGGAGAGAAGAACTTCTATCGTTATGATATGAAGGAGAAAACAATCCAGAGATTCTTCTCCAATCCTGCTGCCGTTGATCAGGTTGATACTCAGGAGTATATTGATGCGGCAAATAAGTACAATGAACTTATCAAGGATTATAATCTTCGCGGATATATTGTTCTGGCACTTGGTATCATTGCCGGCATCCTTCTGGTTGCATTGATTATTGTGCTTATCACATCACGTGGCAACGGATCGGATGATGATCAGCAGGGAAGAAGAGGTGACAGGAGAAACCGTGAGGATGATGACGAGGGTCTGAAGGCTCAGGCAAGAGCTCAGAGAGCAAAAGAGCGTGAGATGCGCAAACGCCGTCAGGAAGCAGAGGAACGTCCTTACGATGAGGCCGAAGAACGTTATATGAGAGGTGTTGAGGAAGATCAGGAGGAAGAACCTGTTCCTCCAAAGAATGGAAAAACAGATGCTCAGTCACCCATCCCAACAGAGGAAGAACTTCAGATGAACCTGGCACGTGATGTTCAGAAAACAACGGAACCGAAGGATATCAGAACCACGGAGGAACTTCTGGAAGATGACGGTTTTGAGACATTTGAAATTTAAATTGTGATATTATAAACAGGGGACGCTTCGCAGGAGGCGTCCTTTTTTATATCGTATAATCCTTTTTGACCAGGAATATGATTATTGACAGTCCAACGCAACTGTTATACAATATATATAACAATACGTACGAAAAATG
>JAUNOA010000022.1 GCA_030531245.1 Lachnospiraceae bacterium | reverse complement strand
TAGGAACCGGAGTATCACAATAGAAGATTTATAAAGACAGTTTGCATAAGTAAAGCAGGAGGATTAAGGATGAATATTCTTGCAGTAGGGGCACATCCGGATGATATAGAGAGTTGGTGCGCCGGTACGCTTGCAAAATATGCCGCGCAGGGCAACAAAGTATTTATTGCAACTTCAACTAACGGAAATATCGGTTCAGCTACCATGTCTATGGAAGAAACCGCCAGAGTAAGAAAAGCAGAAGCAGCGAAATCAGCAGAGATCATTGGCGCAGAGTATATCTGTCTTGACTATGATGATGAAATGTTTTTCGAAGATCCAAGAAAGACAAGACTCGATTTCATAAATCTTGTAAGATACTGCAAAGCAGATGTCATCTTTACCAATTCAACGGAAGACTATAATCCCGATCATGAACTGACCGGACAGATCATCGACGATATCGCGGTAATGATTCCGATTGCCAAACTTGAAACAGAATATCCGCCATATGATGTTATTCCATCAATATGGCACTACGAGCCGGCCTGTGGCATGAGATTTATCCCGACAGACTATGTTGATATTACAGATTACTTTGAAACAAAAATGCAGATGCTAGCCTGCATGGAATCACAGAATGCGTGGATGGCTCATAATTATTCATCAATGGACTACAAAGAAGATGGTTTGGCTAATAGCGTAAGAATCTGTGCCGAATACAGAGGACTCCAGGCGCAATGCAAATATGCCGAGGGATTCCGACGTGCACTTGACGGAATGAGAACAAGAATGACAGAGAGAGTGCTGCCGTAATGAGGGAACCTTTATTTCACTTCCATAGGGGAAACATCAGATTAATAAAAGCATCCTGTGCGGATCAGACGGTTGATGCGGTTGTAAATGCAGCCAACAGCGGTCTTTGGGCCGGAGGCGGGATCTGCGGAGTAATTTTTGCAAAAGCCGGGATGGAGGAACTCACAGATGCCTGCAGAAAATATAAAACACCTTTGAAGGACGGATCTGCAGTAATCACTCCGGCATTTAATATGAAAAATGCAAAGGTTATAATACATGCTGTAGGGCCAGATTTTGCAGTAACACCGACAGCATTCAGAGAGCTGTTTGATGCTTATTATAACAGCCTGAAGATTCTGATGGATAACGGATATCACAGCATATCATTTCCGCTTATCAGTTCAGGTATCTTTGGCGGAGCACTGGACAATCCGGCAGGAGAATCCGCCAGACAATGTCTGAGAGCTTATAATAAGTTTACAGCAGATTATCCTGATTACGGTGTGGATGTTACGCTTTGTGCTTTTTCTCCTTCAGAGATGCAGGCGGCACAGGCTGAATTTGACAAGGTCTTTGGAGATTGAAAAACAGAGAACCTGAAAGTCGGTTCTATGCGGGAGCCGGGTGCTCCTGTGGAAGCATTGTTGTAAGGTATAAGGAGGAATGGTGATGGGAAACACATTGGAAGTTATGGAATCCAGAAGCAGCTGCAGGAAGTATAAGGCAGACAGAGTACCAAAGGAAATCATAGAAAAAATCGTCAGGGCAGGTACTTATGCTGCAACCGGCATGGGAAAGCAGTCTCCGGTTATCGTGGTCATCGAAAACAAAGAAATACGCGACATGATATCCCGGATGAACGCACAGGTTATGGGTTTTGATTCGGACCCGTTCTACGGGGCTCCTCAGGTAATAGTAGTCCTTGCTGACAGGACTGTTCCTACATACATCTATGACGGCAGTCTTGTAATGGGAAATATGATGAATGCGGCTGAAGAACTCGGAGTTTCCTCCTGCTGGATCCATAGGGCGAAAGAAGTATTTGATACCGCGGAGGGCAGGCAGATTCTTAAGGATGCCGGTATAGAAGGGGATTATGAAGGCATCGGTAATCTCATAATCGGATATGATGATGGTGGCAAGCGAGAGAAGGCACGCAGAAAAGATAATTACGTGTTCCGGATGGATTAAACGATAAAGAAATAAGGGGAAAACATTATGCTGCCTAAAATTGAAGAACAGACATACAAGGAAATAATAACAACCAAGAATCTGATTTCCTTCTGTATTGCAGCTGTTGCGATTTTAATCTTTGCAGTCGGGATGATTCTGAAACATCATGTTGTAGGTATCGATAATAAGATTCCTGTAGTCCTGTTTATTATAGCGGGTGTAGTTATGCTTGTCGCAATAGCTTTTGCGTGGGTATTCTTTACCAGTCCAAGATATAAAAAACACAAGGAAGAATATGTCAAAGCTCTCAGTGCAGAGAAGAATAAGGACAGAAAAACATATGTTTTTTCCAGAAATTATATGCTGATAGCCGGTCTGTTTTCCTGCTGACACTGACAAAAACACTGGACAACTCGATACCGACGCTTCGGAATGTGACATTTTCGGTAAGCGGAATAGCCATGCTGGCTTATGTGTTATTGCCATTGGTAATGGGTACAATGGCGGTAATCGGTATGGTGTCGGTTTTCAGGGAAAAGGGACCGCTTATGGGCATGGCCAGACAGTATTCAACTATGACAATGATCACGACAGCTATGGCAACCCTGCAGACGATTGCATTCGACACATCCAACACAATGCTGATCGTAACAGATATTCTGACTGTAATCATCTTTTACTATATAGGAAAATGCATAGAAAGGATTGAAAAGTACGGGGACCTGGAAATTTGATTTGATGACAATATAAATCTTTAAAGAAACGTAAAAGAGACCGTCCAATAATATCGGATGGTCTCTTTTTGTGTTATAATATAGTAGTATCAGTATGCATTGCTATAAGCGGAAGGAGATATTATGCCGGGACCGATGCGTTTGGGTCCGCGAGGTTATCTCACGGATGAGGAAAAGGAGAATAAGCCAAAAGTCACAGGAAAGCTTCTGGGCAGGATACTGGGATATCTGAAACCGTACTGGTTCCAGTTTCTTCTGGTATTTATCGCGATACTGCTTTCTGCAATAATAGGGCTGCAGCCGAGTATCATTACCGGAAAGATTGTCGATCAGGCACTGGTCGGCAAGGATATGGCACTCCTTATCAAGCTGCTGATTTTTGCTTTTGTCACAATGGCGGCCTCGCAGATCATAGGCGTACTGGAGAGATACATCAATTCATGGATATCGCAGAAGATAATCTTTGATATGCGTAATCAGATGTACGATCATCTGCAGCATATGCCGCATGCATTTTTTACCACGGAGAAACAGGGCGACATCATTACCCGTATGAATACAGATATTGCAGGGGTTTCGACCGTAATCAGCGGTACGCTCACGAGCATCGTATCCAATGTGGCTGTTGTCATCACGACGCTTATTGCGCTGTTTTCCATGTCATGGCAGCTTGCGCTGGTCGGCATAGTAGTCATACCGTTGCTCATCATTCCGAGCAGAAATGTCGGACGCACCAGATGGCAGCTGGCATCCGAGGCACAGGAAAAATCCGACGAGATGAATCAGCTGGTCAATGAGACGCTTTCTGTTTCGGGTTCGCTTCTGGTTAAGCTTTTTACACATGAGAAAAGCGAATATGACAAGTTCGTAAAAGTAAATGATGAAGTAACGCAGATCGCCATGAAGGAGCAGCGTTCAGGTTCATGGTTCCGTGTGGTCATGGGTATGTTCACACAGCTCGGACCGCTGCTTATCTACTTCGCGGGCGGACTTTTCATCATTAAGGAAGTTGATCCGACACTTACAGTCGGTGTTGTTACCGCGACGGTCGCTCTCGTAAACAGGCTGTACAGACCGGTGGAAAGCCTGATGGATATCACCATTGATTTCACAAGATCGCTGGCACTGTTTGAGAGGATTTTCGATTATTTTGATAAGACTGTTACTATCAAGTCTCCGCCTGAGGGTGGAAAACCTGATATGGACAATAAAGATATTTATTTCCAGCATGTTGCTTTCGGGTACACGCCGGATAAGCAGATACTGAAGGATGTAGATTTCACGGTTCCGGGAGGCAAGATGTATGCCATAGTCGGACCGAGCGGCAGCGGAAAATCGACGATAGTCAATCTGATACCGCGTCTTTACGATGTAGACCGCGGAAGCGTCAAGATCAATAAGGTCGATGTGCGCAGGTTCGATCTGACATATCTTCGCGGGAATATCGGCATGGTCACTCAGGAGTCCTATCTGTTCAACGGAACGATTCTGGACAATCTGAAATATGCCGGACCGGATGCGACGCAGAAAGAAATCGAGGAAGCCTGCAGGATGGCCAATATCCATGATTTCATCGTGACTCAGCCGGATGGATATAACACTGAGGTCGGAAACCGCGGACTCAAGCTCTCGGGAGGAGAGAAACAGAGACTTTCTATCGCACGTACCATCCTGAAGGATCCGAAGATACTTATCATGGATGAGGCAACAAGTGCGCTGGATTCCATCTCCGAAAACGCCATCCAGGATGCGCTGGAGAAACTTATGGAAGGGCGTACGACCATCGTTATCGCTCATCGACTTTCAACTATACTTAAAGCGGACTGTATACTTGTAGTAAATGATGGTGTCATCGCAGAAAAAGGAACTCATGAAGAGCTTCTTAAGCAGGACGGAATATACAAGGAATTGTACGAGACACAGTTCCGACGTGTTATAGAGACTGATTAGTGAGGAGTGTGAATTATGTCATATGATAAGATAAAAGTCTGGCTGGATCTGATTCAATTGATCCTGGTAACCATAGGACTCTGGAATATGTTCCCGAAGTTCGGGATATCGAAATTCTGGTCTATCGTTCCGTTCGGGAGATTCCATAAGCTGGCGCAGTGTGCCGATCGCGAGGAGGACGGCATCGGATGCATGATTTGCGTCGGTCTTGAATTTATTCTGGGAATAGTTTTACGTCTGTGTCAGCAGAATGCGCCTGAACTCACCAGGATGATCAATATTGTAGCACTGGCAATTCTGGTGGTCAGCGTTATCACTCTGGTTCATTATCTCCGTATATATATCGGTTTGTGTGAGGTGTTCAACAGAAGCAAGTGGTGGGTTTTGCTCTGGATAGCAATAAAAGGTGTTTCTGCGCTTATATGGGGATGCAGTAAGGATTTTCAGCCGGTGAATTCGGCCCGCCTTGCCGCAGCACCTCTTTCAGGCACTACGGAAGCTGCCACAAACGAAGGTCTGGTGGTCAATATCACAAAAAGAACCGCAGGAGTTCTGTTTAACCGGACTACACTGCTGAGGGATATACATTTTACCATTGAACCGGGCAGGATGATACTGCTTCTGGGAGGTTCAGGCTCCGGTAAGACAACGCTTGTAAATGCAATAACAGGATATGAAAAGGCAAAAGCAAAGATCACGTTAAACGGCGAGGACGTATATAAAAATTTCGACAAGATGAAATACCAGATCGGTTTTGTCCCTCAGCAGGAAACCATACGTCTCAATGATACTGTATACAGTACGGTTGAAGATAATGCTTACCTGCGTCTGCCCAGTTCGGTAGACGATCATGAGCTGAAAGAAAGGGTGAATCAGGTTCTAGAGGAATTCGGGCTTACAGCCGCGAAGCACCGTTTTGTTTCCAAGCAGTCAGGCGGTATGAAAAAGCGTGTTTCCATCTCTATGGAGTATGTTTCCAATCCCGATCTTTTTGTTCTGGATGAACCGGATTCGGGTCTTGACGGTATTATGGCCCGTTCTCTGATGCAGAAGCTTCATAACATTTCCCGTGAGGGTGGGATTATTATCGTCATCACACACACGCCGGACAGGGTCATCGACCTGTTTGACGGTGTGCTTGTACTGGCCCGTGACAGTGCGCGGACCGGAAGACTGGCATTTTACGGAACAGTGGATGAGGCAAAAGCATTTTTTGAAAAGGACACTATGGAAGGTATCGTGCAGGTTATCAACCGCAATGATGAAGGCGGCGAGGGACGTGCAGATGAGATGATTCAGCGTTTTGAGGAGGTGCGGTCATGAAAAGTTCCTATCGCGGTCGCCTGGGGCAGATCCCCATCTATTTAGGAAAATGCTTCCGTTCATTCCTGTATATGGATGACTGGAAAATGCTGCCGATGTCAGCCGTAATTGCAGGCATCGTTTCGCTTGTAGCCTGTCAGTATCTCTTTGTAACTATGGAAGGTACCACATCAGGAGGATTTACTCTGGTTTGTGTATGTATCTGGGTGGGAATGTTCAACTCCATTCAGGTTATATGCAGAGAGAGAAGCATAGTCAAAAGAGAGCATCGTTCGGGAATGCATATTTCTTCATATGTGATTTCGCACATGATTTATCAGGCATTTCTTTGTATATTGCAGACAATTATTATTTTAATGACCTGTAAGTATTGTAATGTGCAGTTTCCGTCGGATGGTGTAGTATTCCGATGGTTTATGCTTGATGCAGGAATTACACTGTTTCTTATAACTTACAGCGCGGATATGCTGTCACTGATGATCTCAGGCATCGTAAGTACGCCTACCGCAGCTATGACCATAGTGCCGTTTGTGCTTATCGTTCAGCTTGTTTTTTCGGGAACCATGTTTCCGCTTGAGGGAGAATATGTCAAATATCTCACAGGACTTACAATATCCAAATGGGGTATGGAGTGTCTGTGCTCGATAGGAAATTATAATTCACTGCCGATGGTAAGTCTGTGGAATCAGATATTCAATTACAGGAATATCGAAATTGGCGGAGTTCAGCCTATACGCGAGCTGACCAATTATATGCAGTATACCATCGCGGACGAATCGACAAACCTGACAGTCAGGGATCAGTTCAATCTGCAGGTCGGACAGTACAATGCAAACCCTGCATATGCGAACACGCAGTCGCACGTGCTGGATTGCTGGGGAATGCTGATACTGTTTGCAATTATATATGCAGTGATCACTATCCTGATTCTTGAGAGGATAGATCGCGATAAGAGATAAGCTGCTTACCGGAAAAAAGAGAAAGGTAATTATTATCAGCAGTAACGAAATGAACAACATAAACTACCGCATGGGTATCGATATCGGATCGACGACTATAAAGATCGCGATTCTGGATGACGATAACAAACCATTGTATAAAAACTACAGAAGACATTACGCAGACATTCAGAAGAATATGAGTGTGCTTCTTTCAGAGGCTCATGAGGTTCTTGGCGATGTGATGCTGCGGCCGGTCATCACCGGTTCAGGCGGTCTTACACTGGCCAAACATCTTGGGATTCCTTTTACACAGGAGGTAATCGCAGTATCGACGTGCCTGGCGAAATTCTACCCGAAGACGGATGTCGCTATCGAACTGGGCGGAGAGGATGCCAAGATCATATACTTTGAAGGTGTTTCAGTGGAACAGCGTATGAACGGTATCTGTGCCGGCGGTACGGGATCATTTATCGATCAGATGGCGGCACTTCTTCAGACTGATGCGGCAGGACTTAACGAGTATGCAAAAAGTCATCAGGTCATATACGATATCGCAGCGCGCTGCGGTGTATTTGCAAAGACGGATATACAGCCGCTTATTAATGAGGGTGCTTCAAAAGAAGATCTGTCAGCTTCCATCTTTCAGGCGGTAGTCAATCAGACCATTTCGGGACTGGCATGCGGCAAGCCTATACGCGGACATGTCGCATTTCTGGGAGGACCGCTTCATTTCCTTGATGAACTCAGAGAGACGTTCAAAAGGACACTTAAGCTCGATGCCGAGCACAGCATAGAACCGGAGGACTCTCATCTGTTTGCGGCATTCGGTTCGGCTATGAATGCCGAAGCAGACGCGTCACCGGTTTCTCTCGAAGAACTGAACAACAGAATGAAGACTCCGCTGAAACTGGAGTTTGAAGTTGCCCGTATGGAACCGCTTTTTGAGAATGAGGAGGCATACAGAAAGTTCCGTGAGCGTCAGGATAAGTACCAGGTAAGAAAGCTGGATATATCGGATTATCATGGTATCTGTTTCCTTGGAATAGATGCGGGATCGACAACTACAAAGACCGCGCTGATATCCGAAGACGGTTCACTGCTTTATTCATTCTATGATAATAACAATGGAGATCCGCTTGCGACAGCCATAAGGGCGATAAAGGAAACGTATGCGCATCTTCCGGAAGACGCGTTCATAGTACGTTCATGTTCCACCGGATACGGTGAGGCACTTATCAAATCTGCGCTTATGCTTGAGGAAGGCGAGGTCGAGACTGTATCGCACTACAAGGCTGCCGCTTTCTTTAATCCTGAAGTCGACTGCGTGCTGGATATCGGCGGGCAGGATATGAAGTGTATAAAGATACGTGACAAAAGTGTTGATGATGTTCAGTTGAATGAGGCTTGCTCATCCGGATGCGGATCTTTTATTGAGAACTTTGCTGTATCACTCAGCTATTCAGTTCAGGATTTTGCCAAAGCGGCACTTTTTGCAGAGCATCCGATAGACCTCGGCACGCGCTGTACCGTGTTTATGAATTCAAAAGTCAAGCAGGCCCAGAAGGAAGGCGCGTCAGTTGCCGATATTTCCGCAGGTCTTGCTTATTCTGTCATCAAGAATGCACTTTATAAAGTCATCAAGGTTTCGGATGTGTCCGAGCTTGGGAAGAATATAGTTGTTCAGGGAGGCACGTTCTATAATGATGCGGTCCTGAGGGCCTTTGAAAAGATTGCGGGCTGCGAGACGATACGTCCCGACATAGCCGGAATCATGGGTGCTTTCGGTGCGGCTCTCATCGCAAAGGAGAGATACAGTGAATGTATGCAGACTACCATGCTTTCACTGGAAGAGATCAATAAATTCGAGTATTCATCAGAGTTTGCACGCTGCCACGGATGCACCAACAGCTGCAGGCTGACGATTAACAAGTTTTCTGGCGGAAGAAGATTTATCTCCGGCAACAGATGCGAAAGAGGCCTGGGTCTTGAGAAGAACAAAGATAAACTGCCGAATTTATATGAGTATAAACTAAAGAGGCTGTTCGGATACGAACCGCTGGCAGCGGATAAGGCTGTGAGAGGTGAGATAGGAATTCCGAGAGTTCTCAACATGTATGAGAATTATCCGTTCTGGTTCACATTCTTTACGAAGCTGGGCTTCAGGGTCGTGCTTTCGCCGCTTTCATCGAGAAAGATTTATGAACTCGGTATTGAGTCGATCCCGAGTGAGTCAGAGTGTTATCCGGCAAAGCTGGCCCACGGACATATCATGTGGCTGATGAATCAGGGAGTGAAGAAGATTTTTTATCCCTGTATCCCTTATGAGAGAAACGAATTTAAAGAGGCGATCAATCACTACAATTGTCCGATAGTAACTTCTTATGCGGAGAACATCAAGAACAATATCGAGCAGCTAAGGGAGCCCGGAATCACTTTTATGGATCCGTTTCTTGCGTTTACTTCCGAAGAGATAGTAACGAAGCGGCTCGAGAGCATTTTCTCTGATATAAGTGCGCAGGAGGTAAGAGCTGCGGCGCATGAAGCATGGATTGAGCAGGAAACATGCCGCAGGGATGTGCAGAAAGAGGGCGAAGCCGCTCTTAAGTTCATGGAGGAAAATGACAGGCACGGCATAGTGCTGGCCGGACGTCCGTATCATATTGATCCGGAGATCAATCACGGTATTCCGGAGATGATCAATACTTACGGGATGGTGGTTCTTTCGGAGGATGCGATTTCTCATCTGGCGCCTATAGAGAGACCTATACGCGTCAATGATCAGTGGATGTATCATACAAGACTCTACGCTGCCGCCAACTATGTCAAGACAAATGAGAGGCTGGATCTCATACAGCTCAATTCATTCGGCTGCGGACTGGATGCGGTCACGACGGATGAGGTGCATGAGATACTTCAGAACAGCAAGAAGTTGTATACCTGTCTTAAGATCGATGAGGTAAACAATCTGGGAGCAGCGAGAATCAGAGTCAGATCCCTGATTGCGGCTATACGTGAGCGTGACCATAAGGGCATCACGGCGCAGATCAGACCGTCATCGATAGATAAACCGTTGTTTACGAAGGAAATGAAGAAGGATTACACGATACTCTGTCCGCAGATGTCACCGATTCATTTCAACATACTGTCAGAGGCGGCCAAAGTCGGTGGATACAATCTGGAGATACTAAACAATGATAACCGTCATGCTATCGACATGGGACTCAAGTATGTAAACAATGACGCGTGCTATCCCTCGCTTATAGTAGTAGGACAGATTATGGATGCGCTGCATTCCGGCAAGTATGATCTGGACCGGGTGGCGGTCATCATGTCACAGACAGGAGGCGGATGCCGTGCCTCCAACTATATTGCATTCATACGCCGTGCGCTGAAACAGGCGGGGATGGGACACATCCCGGTAATCTCAGCGAACTTTGTCGGACTTGAGCCGCAGCCGGGATTCAAGCTGACGCTCAGTGTACTGGAGCGTGCTACGATGGCCATCGTATTCGGCGATATTCTGATGAAGTGTCTGTATCATATGAGACCTTATGAGGTGACTCCGGGTTCGGCTAATGAACTTCATAAAAAATGGGAGAAGATATGTATCGATTTCGTCGGCGGTAAGAAAGTGACGATAAGCGGATATAAAAAGATCTGCCGACAGATAGTCGAGGAGTTCGATGCGCTTCCGATAACCGATCAGAAGAAACCGAGAGTAGGAATAGTGGGAGAGATACTTGTCAAGTTCTCACCGGTTGCGAATAATTATCTGGTGGATCTTCTTGAGAGTGAAGGCGCGGAGGCTGTTGTGCCTGATCTTCTGGATTTCTTCAACTACAGTTTCTACAATCAGTTTTTCAAGGCGGATAATCTGGGCATAGAGAAGAGCTCAAGAGTGAAAGCTTCCGCGGCCATAAAGGGTATGTCTCTTATAAGACATGCGGGCTCGAAAGCATTTGCCAGAAGCATACATTTCAAACCGCCGGTCGATATAGATAAAATCGCCGAATATGCCGCACCGGTCACTTCGATGGGCAATCAGACAGGAGAAGGATGGCTGCTTACCGGAGAGATACTTGAGCTTGTCCATACGGGAGTGCCGAATGTGATATGTATTCAGCCTTTTGCCTGCCTGCCGAATCATATAGTGGGCAAAGGGGTCATAAAGGAGATCAAGAGGCTTTATCCTCAGGCAAATATCGTCGCTATCGACTATGATCCGGGAGCAAGCGAGGTAAATCAGCTGAACCGTATCAAGATGATGCTGACAACAGCCAAACGTGGTGTGATATAATCAAAGTGTGCGAAATGCAGAAACACTTTGCTACAAAAATAATAAGGAGGCAGATATGGCAGACACGATGAACAGCTGGGAAGTCATCCGCAACGGAGCCAGCGATGTGGAACATCTAATCGGACATAAGCAATACAATATGGCTATGGTAAAAGCCCGTCAGACACTGGAAGTTATGGTCAATTCACTGGCCGACTTCTACGGACTGGAGACAGGCGATTTGAAAACTACCATTGACGATCTCTACAGGATAGGGGTAATCTCCAAAACAAGTGCCGAGCATTATCACAAGATACGTATGATAGGAAACAAGGCGGTTCATGAGGGTGAGGACAGTCCTACGGGAGCCAATGTTGCCTACCATATGCTGAGTCAGGAATTATATACATTTGCCAATGATCTTTCGGGAAAGAAGAAGCCGTTACGCAAGACAAAAACCGCATCGGCTTCAAGAAATCCCGATGATGATATCAGACCGATCAGAGTAAGAAAGAGCAAGAAGAACTCACGGATCGGTGAGAAAATATTTATTGTTGTTGCCATTATCCTTGCCATACTTCTGGTTATCGGAATCATTAAACTGATCACAAGTGATTCGGATAAATCATCCAAAAAAGAAAATGAGACAGAAATGCAGACGGTAGTCGAGACGGCAGCTCCGGTTGTTCAGCCGGAAACTTATCCGGTTGAGACAGAACCGCAGACAGAGGCGGTTGTCATGGGATATGTTATAAATGCGCAGACTGTCAACATCAGGGAAGAACCGAATACAAACTGCAGGATACTGGTTCAGTTGTCAAAAGGAACTCCGATCAACGTTATCGAAGAAGTGGACGCAGACTGGGTCAAAATCGATCTTGACGGCACCGAGGCATATGTGAACAGGCAGTTCATAGCTGAAGCGGAAGCCGTACAGGATTCCGAAGAATCACCGGAAATGGAAGCGGAATAAATGCAGAAAGATAATAGAAGCAAAACCATATGGGGCGGAATCCTTGGAGTGATTTTTGCGATATCACTGATCGTAGTCATCTTTTTCACCGCCATGGATATAACGATATACGGAAATATGCCGGAATCGTTTGTTCAGGAGTGCGAGAAATATGATGTGCTGGATGACGTGGGAATCAGCCGTGAGGATATGTCCGAAGTAACGGTAGAGATGTTTGAGTATCTTAGGGACAACAGGGACAGTCTCGAAGATGTCACGGCGACGATCAACGGACAGCCGGATACTCCTTTCTTTAATGAGAAGGAATGTCTGCATATGGCAGACTGTAAAGGACTGTTTTTAAAAGGGTACGGACTGCGTACAGCCTGTATTGTGATCTGTATAGTTATCCTGCTGATACTGTTTATAATGTTCAGAAAGGATCTGCAGGGTATGTGGCACTGCCTGGCGGCGGGAACATTCCGTGGAACCATCGGATTTATTGTGCTGCTCGCCGCGTTTGCGGGACTGGCATACTGTTATTTCGACAGGATGTTCATCATGTTCCATAAGATCTTTTTTGATAATGATATGTGGATCCTTGACCCGACGAAGGACAGACTGCTTATGGTCATGCCGACAGGTTATTTTATCGGTTGCGTGAAATCGATAGGGCTGTATTTCGGAATAGGACTGGTGATACTGCTCGTGGCTTCATCATTACGGCTTTCCTATGAAAAAAAGATTAAAGACCGGTGACCGGATTAAATATGAAGAGATTATCCAGCATTTTAATATGTATAACGATTGTGTTCAGCCTGACATTTCAGGCGGTGGCATCCCCGAAATGGGCTGAGTACCCGCCTCAGGAAGTTCAGGCAGAGGGAGCGTGTCTGATGGACGCACGTTCCGGTGCGGTCCTGTACGGAAAGAACATGCACAGTCATTATTTTCCGGCAAGTATCACAAAGATACTTACCGCTCTGGTTGTATTGGAAAATTGTGATAATCTGGAGGAGACTCTCGTCTTTTCCCACCGCGCGGTATACGATGTCGAAGCAAATTCATCCAGTGCGGGATATGATGAGGGAGATGAGGTAACTGTCAGGACGGCATTGTATGCCATGCTGCTCGCATCGGCCAATGAGGCTGCCAACGCACTTGCGGAATACGTCGGAGGGACCATAGAAGGTTTCTGCGATATGATGAATGAGAAGGCACGTCAGCTCGGATGTACGGACAGTCATTTTGCGAATCCGAGCGGACTTAATAATCCGGATCATTATACTAGTGCTTATGATTTCTGCCTTATCAGCAGGGCTGCATTTGCCAATGATACTTTTGTTCAGATAGATGGTTCAACCTACTATACACTTCCGCCTATGAAGAGAAACCCGGAAGAGGCTATAGTATATACCCACCATAATATGCTCAAGAAAAACAGCGGGTGGTATTATGAGGGAATAGTAGGAGGAAAGACAGGTTATACATCACTGGCAGGAAATACTCTTGTTACCTGTGCACAGAGAGATGAGACAAAACTTGTCTCGGTGGTTCTGAACGGCCATCAGACGCACTATGAGGATACCAAGCTGCTTCTGGATTTTGGATTTGAAAATTTCACCACGGTCAGTCTGTCGGATTACAAGACGAAATATGATACGGTCCTTGATCCTATGGATATTGCGGGTATGGGTGTGAAAAATGCCGATGTAATCACAACTTCCCGTGATGCATGTATCACATTGCCCATAGGAGCGACACCGGATGATGTGGATACGGATATAGTGTATGATCTGGATGCAGGGGCTCCGCGGGAAGCGTGTGCAAAGATCATCTATCGTTACGCAGACAAGACTGCAGGGGAACAGTATGTTCTCAGACAGTTTGAGTATTCCGAAACCGAGATAGTGCTGGGAGAACCGGTAGAAAAAGAGGAAGTCGTGCAGGAACAGCCCATGATTAAAAAGACACGTGACTGGTTCCTGGAAACACCTGTCTGGGCAAAGATACTGATGATAGCAGGGTTTGCGGCAGTGGTAGGCGGGATAGTACTGCTGATAGTGAAGCTGCTCCCGAAACGGCGAAGGAGATAGTGCGTATCTGCAGCGCCTTCATCATCAGCCCGACTATTAAAAAACAAAGTCCGCTTCTTAACTGAAGCAGGCTTTGTTTTCAGTTTGGGCATTATCGCAAGCGATATGCTATTTGTTTAATTGCTTTTTCCGAGGTAGGCCTCTCTGACTTTCGGATCGGACAGAAGTTCAGCACCCGTGCCTGTCATCGTGATGACACCCGTCTCGAGGACATAGGCTATATCGGCAACCTTGAGAGCCATGTTCGCATTTTGCTCAACCAGAAGTACTGTAACACCTTCCTGATTTATCGTTCTGATGATCGAGAAGATATCCTGAACAACCAAAGGTGCAAGACCGAGTGAAGGCTCATCCATCATGATAAGTTTAGGCTTACTCATGAGAGCGCGTCCTACAGCCAGCATCTGCTGTTCACCGCCTGAAAGCGTTCCGGCATACTGCCAGGATCTTTCCTTAAGGCGCGGGAACAGACTGTATACCCAATCGATATCTTTTTCTATCTGTTCTTTGTCTTTTCTGAGGTAAGCACCGATCTTGAGGTTCTCAAGAACCGTCAGATCCGAGAATACCCGTCTTCCTTCGGGAACCATGGCGATACCGCCTGATACGATAGAGTCAATGGATTTTCCGGTAAGCTCCGTATCGTTCCACACTATGGAACCGCTCTTTGCCCTGACCAGTCCGCTGATGGTTCTGAGCGTAGTGGATTTGCCGGCACCGTTTGCACCGATGAGCGTAACTATCTTTCCGTCGGGTACATTCAGGGAAATACCTCTTAACGCGTTGATTCCGCCGTAATTTACATATAGATCTTTTATACTAAGCATATCAATCCTCCGCTACACCAAGGTATGCATCGATAACCCTCTGATTTCTCTGAATCTCTTCCGGTGTTCCGGCTGCGATAAGCTTTCCGAAATCCAGAACGTAGATTCTGTCAGAGATATCCATTACCAGGTCCATATGATGCTCGATAAGAAGAATGGTCTTTTTGAGATCCTTGCGGATCTGTCCGATGAATGCAGTGAGCTCAAGAGTCTCCTGCGGGTTCATTCCGGCTGCAGGCTCATCCAGAAGGAGCATTGCAGGGTCGGTCGCAAGTGCACGTGCGATTTCCAGTCTTCTCTGTTTTCCGTAAGGAAGAGATGTTGCAAGTTCATCTTTGACATCCAGAAGTCCTACGGTATCAAGTATGCGTTCAACCTTAAGTCTCTGCGCAGCTTCTTCGGCAGCGTTGCCGCGGAACACAGCCGAGAAAACATTGGCTGTTGAGTGTCCGTGCATTGCGATGAGAACATTATCGAAAACCGTCTGAGTTTTCCAGAGTCTTATGTTCTGGAATGTTCTTGCCATACCTCTCAGGGTAATCTTATCGGGTGTAGGATTGAGGACAGGTTGTTTTACATAGTATTCCTCACATGAACCCTTGTAGCTTTTTTTCATCTTTCCCTGAGGATGGTTACGGATTATCGTTTCACCGAAAAAATCGATCTCACCGTTTGTCGGTTCATATACTCCTGTTATTACGTTAAATGCTGTCGTTTTGCCGGCACCGTTAGGGCCGATGAGTGCGACGATCTCGCCTTCTCCGACTTCCATTGAAAGATTGTCAACAGCAACTACACCGCCGAACTGCATGGTTACGTTTTTAAGTTCAAGAGCTTTTGTCATGATTTTGACCTCCTTCCGCTGTGACCAGCCGATTCATCAGGAGCAGAATCAAGGACGTTGCCTAAATCCTTGCGGTTTGCCTTGAAGTTAAACAGACCGTTTTTCTTCCAGTTACGTATCTTTTCGGGAAGTTCTTTATCACCCATGATTCCTTTGCTGAAGAACAGTACTACGATCATGATGATGACAGAGAATACTACAAGTCTGAATCCGTTTCTGAAAACAGTCGGGGCATTGATTCCGAGGAAGCTTCCCGAATCAAGACCTCTGAGCCACCATTCGCTGGAGAAGATGAAAAGAAGAGCTCCGATTACGGATCCTGATATTGAGCCGATACCTCCGAGCACTACCATAAGCAGTATCTCGTAGGTCATAGAAACCTTGAAGTTCGATGCCTGAGCAATCGACAGAACCATCGCCATCATGGCACCTGCGATTCCTGCAAAGAATGAACTGATGCAGAATGAAAGCTGCTTGGTTTTGGCAAGATTGATTCCCATGGCTTCTGCTGCAACCTCATCATCACGAACCGCTTTGAAAGCACGTCCGTATGTTGAGTTTACAAGAAGAACGATAAGCGTGATACAGATGACGGCAATCAGGACAGGCACGAATGTCGAGAAAGACAGGGTGACATTTCCGATGGTCAGCTGCATGGTCGATGTTCTGACGAAACCTTTCAGCAGGTTGGATCCGTTTGTAACAGGTCCGAGCTTCTCCCACTGGAAGATGGCACGGATGATTTCCGCAAATCCGAGAGTGGCGATTGCCAGATAGTCGGATTTGAGCTTAAGTACCGGAAGACCGATAAGATAAGCAAAAACAGTTGCGATCAAACCTGCCAGGATGACAGCCACGATAACTCCGAGGACTGTGCCGAACGGACCGAGAACATTTGAAAATGCTTCCGGGAATGAAAAACGTATAGCGGCATCAAAATACTGATATACGGTGTCACGCTCTGCGGACGGAATCGTAAAGATTGCGTATGTGTATGCACCGATGAGCATGAATCCGGCATGACCCAGAGAGAAAAGTCCGGTGAAACCGTTGAGCAGGTTCATCGATACTGCTGCAAGTGCATATACGGAACCTTTCTGAAGAACCGTAAGGAGCATTCCCAGAGAGTCTGTAGGTTTGATGAGCTGATCAAGTGCAAAGATAACAAGCATGAATACAACGATAAGAATCAGAGCGATGTAATTGTTCTTTTTGGTTTTGTTCATGAATTACACCTCCTCAGACCTTATCTGTCTGCTTCTCACCAAACAGACCCGTAGGTTTGAATACGAGAATGATGATAAGAAGGACGAATGTGAAGGCATCACTGAAGGTTGCAAATCCGACCGGGCCGGAGATGATGCCCTGTGAAACAAGTATGGTGTCGAGACCCTTGATGAGGGACTCGCATATACCGATTATGAAAGCACCGATGACAGCACCGGGGATAGAACCTATGCCTCCGAATACCGCTGCGACGAATGCTTTAAGACCCGGCATTGATCCTGATGTCGGAACAAGTCCGGGATAATTTGAGAAGTAAAGTATCGAACCGATTGAAGCAAGGAAGGAACCGATAACAAAAGTTGCCGAGATGACATTGTTGATTTTGATTCCCATAAGCTGGGATGTTTCGAAATCTTTACTTACTGCACGCATTGCCATACCGATCTTTGTATGGTTGATGAGCCATACAAGGATAAGCACCAGTGCAAGTGTAAGGAACGGCGTGATGGCCGTTACACGTGTAGTGGTAGTGCCGAGTATTTCTATTTTGTCTGAGATCCATGGAATCTCAGGATAATTCTTATTCAGACCGCCTGTTATGTAAAGCGCAAGATTCTGAATCAGATACGATACACCGATTGCGGAAATCATAAGCGACATACGGGGTGCGGTACGAAGCGGTTTATATGCCACGCGCTCGATCGTAAATCCCAAAGCTACGGTAACTATGATCGTAACGGGGATAGCGACATACAGCGGTGTGGAAGCCGCAAGATATATCATAACCAGTCCGGAAACCATGAACACGTCACCGTGTGCAAAGTTTATAAGACGCAAAATGCCATAGACCATTGTGTATCCTATGGCTATAAGTGCGTACTGTCCGCCGACCGATATACCTGATAACAGATAAGGTAATACTGTATCAAATAAATTCATTGTTTTCTCCAAACCGATCCATAAAATATTGGATTAAGAAAGGCGCCAAACCTTTTGAAGCCTGGCGCCTTTCAGTAACTGTAGATTACTTACTGGACTTTAGCTTCTGTTACGAATTCCCACTTACCTGTCTCGGTATTGCATCTCTTAACAAAAGCTGAATCACGGATTGCATCACCGATATCATCAAGTGCGATATTTCCTGTTACACCGGTGTATGTTGTTGACGGGATTGCCTTAAGAACATCTGCAGGAGCTGTTGATCCTGCATTTTTGATAGCCTCAAGTGCGAAGTAGTATGCATCGTATCCCATTGCTGAAACAGCAGCGATCTCGTCGTTTCCGCCGTTGTTTGTCTTGGCTGTTGAGTCACTGTTTACCCATGACTTGATGCCTTCATCGAATTTTGCATTGGCACCTTCGTTGTAGAATGTTGTTACGGCGATCTGTACGCTTGTTCCCTTTGCTGTATCAAGAACTACGTTGGAATCCCATGTATCACCTGCAAGGATCGGCATGCCAAGATTCTGAGCATCTGCCTTTGCGATGATCTGAGCTGCTGCCTCGATAGATACAGGTGAGAAGAATACATCACATCCGTTGTTCTGTGCGTTTGTGATATATGTTGAGAAATCTGATGTTCCCTCCGGGAATACTTCGAATACACAGTTATCTTTTCCGAAAGCTTCGATAAAGTAGTTTGCAAGACCGTTTGAGTAGTCATCACCCTGCTTTGCAAGGCAGTAAGCCTTTGTTGCGCCGAGATCATTCTTTGCGTAGTTTGCAAGTACTGTACCCTGGAACGGATCAAGGAAGCATATACGGAAGTATACGTCACAGTCCGATGTAACCTGCGGGTTTGTACATGTAACACCGATTGCAGGAACGCCTGCAGACTTGAATGTATCGCCTGCTGCGATAGAAACACCTGAACCATAAGATCCGAGAACTACCGAAACACCTGATGAGCAAAGTGTCTGTGCAGCCGAAGGAGCCTTATCGTTTGAAGATGCATTATCTGCATAAACGAGCTCAACCTTGTACTCTTTGTCACCGATCTTTACTGTAGGAGTTTCATGGTTTGCATACTGCATTCCGAGAACTTCCTGCTTGCCGCCGGCACCGTTGTCACCTGACTGAGGCTCAAAGACACCGATCTTGATTGTGTCACCTGAACTGCCTGAACCACCGCCACAGGCAACGAGTGAAATTGCCATGACTGCCACAAGAGCAATTGCTAATAACTTTTTCATAACTATCCTCCTTAAAATGCTTCTCCGACAACGAGACAGCATTGTGTGATAAAATACGGACTTATTATAGTAGAAAAATGCCCATAAATCAAGAAAAAAAAGACCCTTACGCTATATGCCATAAGGGTTTATCATACATACAATATCTTGTATCAGGCTTCTGTCAGAGGAAGCCTGGGAAGTCCTCCGCGGAAACCGAAATGATCCATCGCTTTTTTGACTCCGGGCACTCCCGCTTTTCCCGACCATTTCGCGGATGTTTCGGCAACCTGTGAATACAGCCCGCGTGCTTCGGATATTTTTCCTGCTTCAAACAGTTCGTAGACTCTGCAGCATTCCTCCGGGATGTAATCGGCACAGGCCAGAACCGCTCCGACGGCACCCGCTTCAAGACCGGACATGAATTTTTTGATGGTTCCGGCAAGCACCACGAAATCAAGGTCTTCGGTGGCTTTGAGATATTCAGAAATATCGTTTTCGGAAGTGTCTTTCATCCCGACGATGTTCTCATGATGACCGAGTCTGCGTATAAGCTCAGGGGAGAGGCACAGCCCTCCGGTAAAACGGGGCGCGTTGTAAATGAGGACCGGAACGGGCGATTTTTCCGCAATGTATACGAAATATCTGAAAAGACCCTCGTCAGTGAGCAGATCCTTGAAATAGAAAGGTGTGAGTACCGATACAAAATCGGCACCCAGTGCCGCCGCTTTTTTTGAAAATTCGGCAGCGGAATAAGCCGATTCACGACCGGCTCCGACAATAAGAGCTTTCGATGCGGGTGTCAGCCTGCGTATTAGGCTGACCATTTCCAGAGATTCCCCCTCGACAAGCGATCTGAATTCTCCGTTGGATCCCAGAGGCATATAGCCTGCAAGCCCGGTAGCGTTGTATTTTTCTATGTTTTCGGCAACGGCATCATAATCCAGAGATTCGTCATCTCTGAAGGGTGTTGTAAGAGGAGCGATGACTCCCGACAATCTGGTTTTCAATTCTTTTTTATCCATAACAAAAACATTTTACATCAATATCGGAGGAAAGTGGTAATTTTTATTAAAAACCTGTTTTGTCCGCCGTGACGGGCTTGCGGTTGTAAAAAGACCTGATTTTTAGTAAAATATAAAAGATTGTAGGTTTTCACACCCGGAATATAAGGGTGATAAGCGAAACAGGAGGATCATTATGAAGAAGTTAGTGCTTGGTATCATTTTTTCGCTGATTTTCGCAACAACCGTTTATGCAGCGGGATTTAAGACAGTTGACGGAAGAAAGGTTCTTTATAACGATAACGGTGAACTCGCAGTTGGCTGGATTACTGAGGATTACAGGGATTCAGGAGCATCGGACGCATGGAAGAGTGCCGTATATTATGCAGAGGCCGACGGAACTGTCGCGGTAAAGAAGTGGCTTCAGATTCCGGTTCAGGACGGAGCAGAAACAAAGAATTACTGGTTCTATTTCGGTGACGGAGGAAGAAAGGTTTATAATAACGGTGACGGTGAGTACAAGGATGTGAAGATCGGAGATGCTTCATATGCATTTGCCAATGACGGACATATGGTTACAGGATGGGCAAAGGTCAAGGACGATGACGACAATATTTCCGGATGGCGCTACTACAGAGCCGACGGATCACGTCAGCCAAAAGGATGGTTCATGGTTCCGTCCGTAGCAAATCCTCAGGGAGCATGGTATTATGCCGATGATAACGGCAAGGTTGCAGCCAATGCGCTCAAGGAGATAGGCAAAGTTAAATATCTGTTTGATGATAACGGCGAGATGGTGACCGGTCTTGTGGCGGTAGCGTTTGAAAGCGGTGCGCGTGTATCCGGTATCGAGCATATCAGGACGCTTAATGAGCTTGAAGGTGCAAAAGGCAGCGGAGATGATGAGACCAGAACAGGAATTTACTGTTTCGCGGATGACGGATCGATGCAGATTGGAGGCCTTACGGTTGTGATCGAGGATACGGAGGTTCAGTGCTATTTCAATACCAGCGGAAACAAAGCAGGCAAGGGATTTACCGGGATTCATAATAATCGCAATTATATCGACGGTATCCTTACAGGTGCCGATAAAGATATAGGACTTGAGATAATCGAGTTGAAGAACGGAAAGCAGGGACTGCTGAATTATGCAGGCGTTGTATTTACCTCGGGAATTCATTCAGACGGAAACGGTACAAAGTACAGAATAAAGAACGGAGTTGTTGAAGTCGTTGACTGATGATATCGATGCGGAAAATTCATTTTTGTCAGTGGTGATTTGGTGAGTTTATGGAATGGATTACTCTTAAAAACGAAGAAATCGACAGGGTCTCCCAGGAACTTGTCAGTTTTTTCAAAGAAAAGGGAATAGAGAAAAAAGAGATTACAAGAAGCAGGCTGATTCTTGAGGAAATCCTGTTTAAATATCAGATGCGTTTCGGCGAAGACCATAAGGCATCAGTAAACTTTACTACGGTTCTCAGTCAGGTAAGATGTTATATTCGTCTTCAGGGGGAAGCGTACAATCCCCTCGAAATAAGCGATGATTCCGAAGCAAAACTGATAGGATCTTTGCTGGATTACGAGGGCGGCACGCCGAACTGGACATACCGGAACAGCGACAACGTAATTCTTATGGTAAGCCGACGCAAGAGAAAAGTTAGCCTTATCGGACAGATAGCCATAGCGTTGGTTGCAGGAGTGGTTCTGGGCATAGCTGCCAGAAACGGTATGAATCCGGACTATGCAGCGGTTCTGGTGACGGATTATCTCCAGCCGATAGCAAACGCATATACAGGTATCCTGTGTGTCATGGCTGTACTGCTTACATTCTTTGCGTTTCCTCTGGGAATCAGCGCGATAGGAAATCTGGAATCCGTAGGAAAAGCGTCGAAAAAACTTGTTGTGCGTATGTATGCGGTTATGACTGCAGCAGTGCTGGCATTTACGGTATTTTTCCTGCTGAGCGGGAAAACCGCTGCACATACAAGTATAGCTATTGCCGGGAAATCTCTGTTCGACATAGTGATAGGATTTTTCCCGACGGGTCTTGTTGATCCCTTTTTGAACTTTAATTCGATACAGATACTTATCATAGGTATGATGTTCGGATTTTCGTTTCTTGCGATGGGTGAAAAAGCGGGGAAGGTTCTGGAAATATTTGATACCTGCAACCTGGCAGCTATCATTACCAATAACTTCCTGAATAAATTCATACCATATTATGTGGGAATCAGTGTATTTTCGGGAATCGTAACAGCCGATATTTCCGCACTGTCCACAGTGCCTCAGATATTGATTTATGCATTGGTAGGATTCCTGCTTCTGATTGTATACTATGCGGTTACGATAAGTATCAGATTCAAGGTCAATCCGATATCATACTGCAGGACAATGCTTCCGACATTTCTGATAAGTCTTTCCTCGGGAAGCTTCGGAGCGGCATTTACGACTATGATCAATACGGTACTGTCTTTCGGACCGGATCCGGCTCTGACGGGAATGTATATAAATATCGGAGGGGTATTCTTTAAGCCGGCACACAGCATCACATTCCTTGTTTCCAGTGTCATTATGGCACGCGTATTCGGAATTGAGATTTCTGTGTCATGGCTTATATTTGCGGCATTGCTTTCGGTGATTCTGACGGTTGCGGTACCTAATGTTCCGGGAGCTTCGGCACCGGTTTACGCACTTCTGTTCTCGCATCTGGGACTTCCGGGCGCAGCACTGGTGCTTATGATTTCCATTAACGCTTTTCTTGAATTTCTCATGGTTGCGGTCAATATTTTCTGTCTTCAGTCAGAAGTCACGCTGCAATTGTGTGATGAAGTTAAAGTATAGACAGGTGAGGCAGGATAATGACAGATATTTCAATACTCGGGTCTGGAACCTGGGGCACAGCTCTTGCAAAGACTCTGGCTCAGGCCGGAAACAAAGTAAGTTTATGGTCTGTTTCCGGGGATGAGATAGACGAATTAAAAAATACACACAGACACAGGAATCTTCCCGGAGCAGTCATTCCGGAAAGCATATTCATGACGGCCGATATGGGCGAAGCTGTAATGGATGCGCAGATCGTCATCATAGTGGTACCTTCAATATTTGTGAGGTCAACAAGCGAGTCGCTCAGACCGTTCCTGAAAAAAGGACAGATAGTTGCATGTGCAGCCAAGGGCCTTGAGGAAAAAACTCTGTTTACTTTATGCGAAGTAATAGAAGATGTTATAGGGAAAAATGATGACAATCCCGTTGTTGCTTTGTCAGGACCCACGCACGCAGAAGAAGTGGCCATCGATTATCCCACTACAATAGTATGTGCCAGTGAGAACGAAGATGCAGCCAAAACAGTTCAGAAATCATTTGTCGGGACCTGCATCAGGCCATATATAAATCCGGATATCAAGGGAGTGGAGCTTTGCGGCGCGCTTAAGAATATCATGGCGCTTGCATGCGGAATCTCGACCGGCCTCGGATACGGAGACAATACAAAAGCTGCTATCATGACGAGAGGAATGTCGGAGATAGCCAGTCTCGGAAGATCTCTGGGATGCAATATACAGACTTTCTCCGGACTTGCAGGTATGGGAGACCTGATAGTTACCGCTACAAGTATGCATAGCCGCAACAACCGTGCAGGAATACTGATCGGCCAGGGAGTTCCTGTTGACGAGGCGGTCAGACAGGTCGGAATGGTAGTCGAGGGTCTTAACGCTCTGCCGGGAGCACGTGCCATGGCGAAAAAATACAATGTAAGCATGCCGATCATTGAGACTATGGGACTTATAGCCGACGGTATCATTACTCCGAAGGATGCGGTCGAAAGCCTGTTTAACAGAGATCTTAAATCGGAAATTATCTTTTGACCGATACCACTGAATAACAAGATTTAGTGGTTTAAATCAATAAAAACCCTAAATATCCGGGACACGCCCGGGAAAGTTTAAAAAGTTGAAAAAAGTGCTTGCCAAGGGCACTTTTTTTTGCTATTATTGGGAGGCTGTGGCTAGATAGCTTTGAAACGAAAATTGCTGTGGGCGCAACAAGTACGAAGCGCTTGCAGGGAACTTCGTGGAGCGAAGGTCATTTATGCATTATGGCGACAAGTCACTGTACAGCATATTAGGAAACATGCGCAAGTCCTTAGCTGAGACCTTAGCGAGCGTAAGCGAGCTTAGTTCGAAGCTAACCAGCGAAAACTTGATGAGAACGAGCGAGCGTTTATGAGCGAAGTTCGAAACTAGTTGGAGCCGGTTTACCATTATAAGGAAACTCACGCTAACGAAAAACGTGCGTCCGGTTATGCCGGGCAAAAAATGGGTCCGTTTCGGACACGCACGGACATGTGTACAGTCACCACTTGTTGAACCAAAAGTTCGAAAAGGAGGCGACTTTTTTTATGGCAAGTCAGGTAATGAGAATCACACTTAAGGCTTATGATCATCAGCTTGTTGACAGTTCAGCAGCAAAAATCGTTGATACTGTTAAGAAGACAGGTGCTCTTGTATCAGGTCCTGTTCCACTTCCAACCAAGAAGGAAGTAGTTACAATCCTCAGAGCTGTTCATAAGTACAAAGACTCCAGAGAGCAGTTCGAGCAGAGAACTCATAAGAGACTCATCGATGTTATTGCTCCGAGTGAGAAGACGATTGACGCACTGTCAAGACTTGAAATGCCTGCAGGAGTTCATGTTGATATTAAGATGAAATAATACTGCGGCGAAAAGTATTTCAGTAACTAATGAAACAAAAAACCCTACCAATATAAAGAACACGAATTTCGCGTTCCGCTTGTAGGAAGTAAGGAGAAGAAAAATGAAAAAAGCAATACTTGCAACAAAAGTGGGTATGACTCAGGTCTTCAACGAGGCCGGACAGTTGATCCCGGTAACAGTTCTTCAGGCTGGACCTTGTGTAGTAACAACGGTTAAGACAGCTGAGAATGATGGCTATGATGCAGTTCAGGTTGCATTCGGAAGCATCAGAGCAAAGCTCGTGACCAAGCCGGTAGCTGGTCAGCTTGCAAAAGCAGGCATCGAGAGCGAAGTAGTAGAAAAGGCAAACGGTTCCAAGAGAGACGTTTATCCTGTAGGAAGATTCCTTCGTGAGTTCAGATTTGAGAATTCAGCTGAGTATTCAGTTAAGGATGAGATCAAGGCTGATGTTTTTGCAGCAGGCGACAAGGTTGACGCAACTGCAATTTCAAAAGGAAAAGGATATCAGGGCGCTATCAAGAGATTCGGTCAGCACAGAGGACCTATGGCTCACGGTTCCAAGTTCCATCGTCATCAGGGTTCCAATGGTTCATCGGCAGATCCCAGCCGCGTAAGAAAGGGCAAAGGCATGCCAGGACATATGGGAGCAAAGAGAATCACAGTTCAGAATCTTGAAGTTGTCAGAATTGACGCAGAGAAGAACCTCATTCTTGTAAAGGGTTCAGTACCCGGACCGAAGAAGGCTCTTATTACTCTGAAAGAAACCGTAAAGGCTTGATGAGGGAAAGGAGGAAGAACTGAAATGGCTAACGTATCTGTATATGATATTAATGGAAAAGAAGTCGGCACTTTAGATCTTAATGATGCCGTATTCGGAGTAGAAGTTAACGAGCACATTTTACATATGGCAGTTGTTGCTCAGCTTGCAAACAAGCGTCAGGGCACACAGAAGGCCAAGACACGTGCAGAAGTTTCCGGCGGCGGTATCAAGCCTTGGAGACAGAAGGGCACAGGACATGCCCGTCAGGGTTCAACCAGATCTCCGCAGTGGAGACACGGCGGCGTAGTATTCGCACCGGTACCACGTGATTACACAATCACTCTTAACCGTAAAGAGAAGAGACTTGCACTTAAGTGTGCGCTTTCATCAAGAGTTGCAGCAGGTAAGTTCAAAGTTGTTGACGATTTTGCAATGACAGAGATCAAGACAGCAAAGATGGCTAAGACACTCAGCAATCTGGGAGTTAAGAAAGCACTCGTTGTTTGTCCTGAGGGAGAAAAGAACACAATGCTTTCAACAAGAAATCTTAAGGGTGTTCATCTGGCATCTCCGTTCACACTCAATGCATACGATATTTTAAAGTATGACACAGTAGTTGCTGAGAAGTCAGTTATCAATACTATCGAGGAGGTATATGCATAATGGCAAACGTTCAGTATTATGATGTTCTGCTTCGTCCGGTTCTTACAGAGAAGAGCATGGCAGGCATGGCTACAAAGAAATATACCTTCATGGTTCATCCGGATGCCAACAAGGTTATGATCAAAGAAGCAGTTGAGAAGATGTTTCCGGGAACAAAGGTAGAAAAGGTTAACACATTAAATCTCGACGGAAAGTCAAAACGTCGTGGACTGGTTGTCGGAAAGACAGCTAAGTCAAAGAAAGCGATCGTTCAGCTTGCAGCTGACAGCAAAGACATCGATATCGTAGAAGGTCTTTGACATTGAGTACTTGACGAATACAAGTCGCAGACGAAGTATGAGTCTAGTACGAAAGTCGTTATCGGGAACTTTGCGAAAGCAAGCAGAAGGCGCAGCTTGAGCTTAGTCTACGATAACTACATCATATAAATAAATGCACGAACATTATGTGCAGGAAGGAAAACGAATGGGAATTAAGAAGTATGGCCCTTATACTCCGTCCAGAAGAGGAATGTCAGGATATGACTTCGCAGAGATTACAAAGTCAACACCCGAGAAAAGCCTCATCGAGTCTTTAAAGAAGAACTCAGGACGTAATAACCAGGGCAAGATCACAGTCAGACATCGTGGCGGCGGATCAAGAAGAAAGTACAGAATCATTGATTTCAAGAGAAATTCAAAGGACGGAATCGTAGCAAAGGTTGTTGCTATCGAGTACGATCCGAACAGAACAGCAAACATCGCTCTGATCTGCTATGCAGACGGCGAGAAGGCTTATATCCTTGCTCCTGAAGGACTGAAGGTCGGACAGGAACTTATGAACGGACCTGATGCAGAAGCTAAGGTTGGAAACTGCTTACCGCTTGAGAAGATTCCGGTTGGTGCTCAGATTCACAACATCGAGCTTTATCCGGGCAAAGGCGGACAGCTTGTTCGTTCAGCAGGAAACGCAGCACAGCTTATGGCAAAGGAAGGCAAGTATGCAACGCTCCGTCTCCCGTCAGGCGAGATGAGACTTGTTCCGATTATCTGCCGTGCAACAATCGGTACAGTAGGTAACGGTGAGCATAACCTTATCAATTACGGTAAGGCAGGACGTAAGCGCAACATGGGTTGGAGACCTACAGTCCGCGGTTCAGTCATGAACCCGAATGACCATCCTCACGGTGGTGGTGAAGGAAGAGCTCCGGTCGGCAGACCAGGCCCGTCAACACCTTGGGGCAAACCCGCACTTGGTCTTAAGACACGTAAGGGACATAAGCAGTCAGATAAACTTATTATCCATCGTCGTGATGGTAAGTCAGCTAAATAATCAGGGAGGAGGAAAGAATATGTCACGTTCACTTAAAAAAGGTCCGTTTGTCGATGCTCCTTTAATGAAGCAGATCGAAGAACTTAACAAGTCCGGACAGAAGACAGTCATCAAGACATGGTCACGCCGTTCAACTATCTTCCCTTCAATGGTTGGTCATACAATCGCTGTTCATGATGGAAGAAAGCACGTTCCGGTATATGTAACTGAAGATATGGTTGGTCATAAACTCGGTGAGTTCGTTGTAACAAGAACATACCATGGCCACCGCGCTGATGAGAAAAAAGCATCGGCTAAATAATAAGAAAGGCGAAAGGAGGTTTCACAAATGTCAAAAGGACATAGATCCCAAATTAAAAGAGAAAG
>JAUNOA010000101.1 GCA_030531245.1 Lachnospiraceae bacterium | reverse complement strand
CTTTCATAAGTCTCCATCATATCATCCAGACATTTTTTTCGTCATAATTTCCGAAATTGGAATCATGTGAAAAGAGCTTCATATTTTCAGACTTTGCCTGAGACAGGAGGATACGGTCGAAGGGATCGTGATTTGAGAGTTCCTTTCCGGATTTGACTTTCAGATTACGCAGGCCCTGAATATGATCAATGGTTATGTCTAAAGGAAGAAATCCGGATTTATCACATAAGTCCGCGATTTCTTTTTCGTTATACGGACACCTGTCAGGAGATTTGGCATTTTTTATGGCTATCTCCCAGATAGATGCGATGCTGTAGTATATGGTATTGTTCGGATCCGTAATGGATGCTCTTGCGTTTTCAGAAAGAGCGGTATCGTCAGTGAGAACCCAGATAATGACATGGGTGTCAAGAAGAATTTTCATTATAGTAATCCTCCGTTTCCGGAAAAGTCACTTTCTATTTCAGAGTTAATTTTATTAAATTCTTCCAGGGAGTTCATCCTTGGAAGCGTTTTTTTTCCGGCCCCTATGCGATTACCTGTTTCGGGTTCATATGGAACAAGACGTGCCACCGGCTTGCCGTTTTTGACAATAACAATATACGGTTCCTTTTTTGACAGAATAGAGGATATATACTTGGAGAGGTTTGTTTTTGCTTCGAAAATACTTGCGGTTTTCATATGGCCTCCTGACAATTTAGCTAACCTGGTTAACTTTATAATACAATCCGGATAGAAATTCGTCAAGGTATATTTCCTATTGGTGTATTTTATGTAATGGATATAGGCGTCAATTATCCCTCATCACTATCTGCAGTGCAGTTTTTCCATCACCGCGGGTTGCTTCGAAACGGAGCAATCCGTCTTCTTTTATATGATAAAAAGTCAGAATATCTCCCTCAAAGCACTGATTCTTAAAATGCGCTTCCACTATCGGATAATTCATGGATTCCCACTGATCAACTGAAAACATGCTTGCAAAAGCATGAATGTAAGCGACGTTGTTCATATGATGGCCAACGTCAATGTCGGTAGATTTAACCGTGTATTTACCGATCTCCATATCCTTAAGTCCCGGACGCAGCCGCGAAAAGTCTTCGGAAAGGGCTATATCGTCCCGCAGGATAATACCTTCCGGATAAGCTTCTTCCACTTTGTGAAGCTCACCCTTTTTCTGATCTATTATTGCCCATAAAGTTTTACCGGCAATCAGAACCTCGCCTCTGCAGGTCATAGTGTAATCTCTGTAGCACTTGAGTCCGTCGGGACGCTCCGGCCATGATGTCAGAGTAACCACATCGCTCATGAAAGGACGGCGATAGAATCTGACAATAGTTTTGGCGGTGAGCCAGAACAGACCTCTTTCTCCCAAACCTTTAAATCCGACTCCGAGAGCATCGGCTGATTCAGCCGCCAGATCCTGAAATACGGTAAAGGTGTGCGGAACCGACAGATAACCGGTGGAATCACACATAGAAGGAGTTATAACTATATCTTTTTTAAATA
>JAUNOA010000065.1:4101-7118 GCA_030531245.1 Lachnospiraceae bacterium | reverse complement strand
ATGAATTCCTTGAGTTCTTTGATTTTCTCCTCTTTCTTTCTGTTTGCTTCCTTCATCTGACGAACCATCAGCTGTGATGACTCTGACCAGAAATCATAGTTGCCGGTATAAAGCTGTATCTTTCCGTAATCGATATCCGCAATCATAGTGCAAACCTTATTCAGGAAATATCTGTCATGAGATACGACAATAACCGTATTCTCAAAATTGATAAGAAACTCTTCAAGCCATGCGATAGCATCGAGATCCAGATGGTTGGTCGGCTCGTCAAGCAGCAGTATATCGGGATTGCCGAACAGAGCTCTGGCAAGAAGAACTTTGACTTTGAGTGCTCCCGGCAGATCTCCCATCTTCTGATAATGATACTCCGGATCAACTCCCAATCCGTTCAGTAAGTTCTCCGCATCCGATTCAGCCTCCCATCCGTTCATCTGCGCAAACTCAGCTTCAAGCTCTGCTGCCTTGATTCCGTCCTCATCCGTGAAATCTTCCTTGGAATAGATTGCATCCTTTTCCTTCATGACATCATAAAGATGCTGATTACCCATAATAACACAATCCAGAACCTGACAATCATCATATTTAAACTGATCCTGCTCCAGAAAAGACAGTCTCTGTCCGGCTGTCATAGTCACATCACCGTTTGTAGGTTCCAGTTTGCCCGAAAGTATGCGCAGAAATGTAGACTTACCTGCACCGTTTGCTCCGATAAGTCCATAGCAGTTTCCTTCCAGGAATTTTATATTGACATCTTCAAACAGCGCTTTCTTTCCCAGTCTTAAAGTTACATTGTTTGCCTGAATCATATTTATTTTCTCCTTAATCTATTGCCTAAACAGTATATCACACTTTTACGGCCAGCCGCAATGCATTAAAATAGCTATTTTTTTATGGAATTTTTATATATCTTAAATATACTATTGTAATATAGCTATTTTTAGTGTAAAATTTAGACCATAAAATACGGAGACTGTCTGTTTATGAATATTGATTCAAAAACTATCATCTCTGTTACTGCGGCAAATCAGAATTTTTCCAAAGTCGTGAAGATGGTCGAGGAAAACGGAGAAGCGGTCATTTTTAAACGTAATAAACCACGTTACCTTATGATCGATATCGACAATGTCAAGATTACCGACAAAGCTTATGAGCAACTTAAAGACTGGCAGAAAGAAAGCAAGGGAAAGAAAACATGATAAGCTTCAGGACAGACATAAAACAGAATAAAAATGCAAAAGCGGGTAAACTGAAAACTCTTATCCTTTTGAATCTTTGTCTCGCATTGTTGTGTGCTGCTGCCTTCGGGACATCAGCATTTGTAGTCAGGGCGAATGCCGCAAACTATGAAACCGAAAGGGCTGTAAACTCTGAATGGTTTTTAATTGAAGACGAAGGCCGTACACTGACAATTCATCTTGACGGAAACATCAGAGGATATGAATGGAAATATGGTCTATCAAATTCCAACCTCAGGGAGCTGCGTTTCATGGAAACTTCTCCGGAGCAGAAAAAAGAGGATAAAAAATATGACTGGAGTACTCACCTGACATCTTATCCTGATATAACCGGAGATATAACCGTAACACTTCAATACGTACAGAACCAGGATTCAAAATCTATAGATACCAGAATGATTCCACTTCATATAGAAAAAGGAATCATAACAAAATTATAATTTGTTTATTTCTCACTCAGCAGTCCTCCGGACTCTCTCTCATCCCCTTTCGGGGCTTCCGGGGGACTGCGCATCCGTTGATTAGTATATATAAAAGAGCAGGAGCTGTCGCACTATTAATAGTGCGACAGCTCCTGCTTGATTCCGGAAAAGTACTCTATTACTTTATCAATAACCGGTCCACGATCCGTCTGCTGATAACGAATAGCCATCAAGACTCTTTCCGGGTCCTACCATCAACGCCCCGAGATAATCATTATTCTCGTAGTTGAAGAAATACCATTTTCCGCCTATCTGTTTCCAGCCGGTTACCATGATTCCATTTTCATCAAAGTAGAACAGTGACCCATATCCTGTTTTGAGTACTATATAATCCCATTCGTTAATTGCTTTCTGTCCGTTATTCTTCAAATAAGAATATCCATCCCTCCCCAGACTCCATGTGCCTGCTGTTGGCATAACACCTGTCGGTAATGAATCCCATCTCATTCCAATAATCGCTGTACCCATCAACTGTGTCTTGCCGTCTGATGAAGTCGTTACAGGTGTAACCGCTGTATTAACCGGGTACTTTGTTGATGTTCTGTTAGCTGTAGTTGAACCGCCGCCGGATGATCCACCGCCGCTGTGACTGCCACCACTGTATGTCCAATGAGCTTTCAGCGTTATGTCAGATGTTACAGGTGTTTCAAAGTCATAAGCTTTTGTAGTTGCACTTCCGGTATACCAGTAATCAAACCTGTAGTTGGATTTAGTAGGATTATACGGCTTTATAGCCTTTTCCCCTGATTTTACTGTCTGTGAGCTTATATCCGACCCGCCGTCACTGTCAAATGTGACAGTATATTTTATCTCCGGAACAGGTGGGGCCGCATTTACTGTAATATTACATTCTGCTGTATATCCTCCATCTTCTGTCGTAACTGTAATATTTGTTGTCCCTTCTGCTACTGCTGTCACCATTCCGCCGGCATCTATAGTTGCAACTGTTTCATCACCTGATTTCCATGTAACATTCTTATTTGCTGCCTTAAAAGGAGTTACTGTTGCAGTAAGTGTCTCTGTTGTTCCTTCCGTCAGCGTTAGTGAAATCTTATCCAATGTTACTCCTGTTACATGCTCAATAGTTTCCTTGAATGTAACATTAAGTGTATGTTCCGCACGTACATCTGTAAATTTGTACGTTGTGTCGCTTGTCGGTGTTACCGCTGCTCCGTCTACTGTGACTGTATCTATCTCATATCCCGTATCCGGTGTAATCGTGAATGTTGCATCTTCACCTTCATTTACAGTTTTGCTTTCCGGACTTACCTTTCCGTTTGCTCCTGCTGTTGCTGTGATT
>JAUNOA010000065.1:0-4001 GCA_030531245.1 Lachnospiraceae bacterium | reverse complement strand
TACAGTTTTGCTTTCCGGACTTACCTTTCCGTTTGCTCCTGCTGTTGCTGTGATTTTGTACTGCGGTATCGGAACATATATCTCCTTGAATGTCACACGGAGTGTATGGTTCTTATCTACATCTGTAAATGTGTATGTACTTCCTCCGCTGTATGTTACTTCACTTCCGTCTACAGTTATTTGGTCGACCTCATACCCAGTATCTGGTGTAATCGTGAATGTTGCATCTTCACCTTCATTTACAGTTTTGCTTGACGGACTTACTGCTCCATTTGGTCCTGCTGTTGCTGTGATCGTATACTGCGGTATCGGAACATATATCTCCTTGAATGTCACACGGAGTGTATGTTCCGCACGTACATCTGTAAATTTATACGTTGTGTCGCTTGTCGGTGTTACCGCTGCTCCGTCTACTGTGACTGTATCTATCTCATATCCCGTATCCGGTGTAATCGTGAATGTTGCATCTTCACCTTCATTTACAGTTTTGCTTTCCGGACTTACCTTTCCGTTTGCTCCTGCTGTTGCTGTGATTGTGTACTGCGGTATCGGAACATATATCTCCTTAAATGTAACATTAAGTGTATGTTCCGCACGTACATCTGTAAATTTATACGTTGTATCGGTTGTTGGTGTTACCGCTGCTCCGTCTACTGTGACTGTATCTATCTCATATCCCGTATCCGGTGTAATCGTGAATGTTGCATCTTCACCTTCATTTACAGTTTTGCTTTCCGGACTTACTGCTCCGTGGGATCCTGCTGTTGCTGTGATCGTATAAGTAGTTCCAGGCGATGGTGCATCACCTGTTTTTTCATATATGTACGCTTCAGAATCACCACTTGAATAGTTAAAGTAGTATGTAGTATTGATGCCTCCACCATACTTTACTGAACTAAGATTCGTAAATACTTTTGCATTATTTTTATCTGTAGTTAATGTAACTGTATTATCAGTGCTGTTTGCAAGATACTTTCCGTCATTACTTAGTACATAACCACCGCTGACTGATTCTGCTGTCCATATAATTCCCGCACTCTCTTCATCTGATGTCAATGAAAATGAATCTGCCAACGACTTAAGATTTGTCAGTGTATGTTTTTGACTTGATGATTTGGAGGTTTCAAGTGTTTCATTCTTCAATGCATAGAATGTTGTTTCTGATGATCCGCTCTGTCCTACAAACAGATACTGATTGCCTGCTGTTATTGCTTTACTGGTTGAACGTTTGAAATCTCCTTTTGTTACCGGTGTCGGAGGAACATCTTCTGCATCATCAATATAAGAAAATGTCATTTTACCATTTTCAATTTTAACAAGAAGAGCCTTGCCTTCGACAGATGCACTTCCAGCACCATACTCGCTATCTGACAGACACCCTGCTGCCATATATTTGAAATTGATTTCTGCTCCATTTATATCACTAAAGTCTGTAATATCATATTTCGGATCTGAAAGCGTATGGTTATGGCCCCAAAGGAAAATTACATTGGGATATTGATTCAGGAGTGTAATCACCTGACCGGCATTTCCGGTATTTCTGGTTTCAAACCCTTCTTTAGCTGAATGAAGCGGATAGTGTGACATCACAAATACAGGCAATGTCTTATGAGTACTAAGATAAGCCGATAAAGCATCTATCTGCGCTGTCGTGATTTCCTGTGTTCCGCTTGCAGCTCCAAGACAATATATAGAAAACTGGTCCTTGCTTACTGCTTCTGCATTTCTTATATATCTTTTTGCTGTCTGATTGGAAGTCCTATCAATATTACCCGGACTATACTCATGATTACCTGTAGTATAAATACCTGTAATTCCGGATTTTTCTACCAAATCCATAACTTGCGATGCATAGTTCCAAAAGTTATCTTCACTTACCTGTGCATCACCCATATCTCCGCAGAATCCCAAATAATCAAAATCTATCCCTTTTGATTTCAAATTATTAAGAATCGTACTTAATCTTGATAAAGATTCTCCTTTGACTTTATTGTGTACATCTGACGTAAATACAATGTAAGTTGCTTCATCCTGTTTCAATGTCCACTTTGCATAAAGTGTTGTATCCTCAGAAGCAGTATCGGTAGCAAAGTTCCACTCATTTTGACAGGTAGCCTCTTTATACCATCCGCCAAAATCATAACTTGCATCTGTCGGGTCCGGACTTGGCTTAGACACTTTTCCGTCATTTCCTGTCTCCACAGTCTGAGGTGCATTGCTTCCATGCCCATTCAAATCGAAAGCAACTTTATATTTTGTTACCTCTAGCTCAAACGTCGCTTTTACTGTTGTATTTTCTGATACCGATGACTTTACGTATGCATTTGCATCAACCTCATTAGTTACATCGGTCGTTCCATCTTCGACCTTGCTTAACCTAAATCCTGTATTTGAGTCAAACGTAAACTTAACATCAGACCCCTTTATTAATGATATTGACCCTGCAGGTGTAACTGTACCACCTTCATCCGGAGATACCTCAGTTTTTACTGTTACGTTATTAATATCATCAATCTCTGATACATTTTTATCTGCAATCTTATAGAACTCAATGGTTCCACCGGTTGATCTTATTGTAAAAAGGTTTGCCTTTCCTTCCCTAATCTGATCGGATGATACATGGTCGCTGTCTTTATCATATCTCAGACTCTTTCCGGATTTATCACTCTTAAGTATCCCTGATGACAAAGTCCACGTATCATCAATACCTGTTGCCAATGTTCCTTTCTGGGAATTGTCCGAAAGACCGTTACTCTGATAGGTTGCTCCCAAGACCTTGCCTTCAAGATTTTTTATCGTCAGCTTTCCGCCACTTTCGGAAATATCCCATACAAGATCTTTTGTCAGGCTGCTTAATTCTATTTTATCGTTAGTTATAGTAACTGATTTACCATAGTAGCCTAAGTATTCATAAGAATTCTGATTTAAGTATCCAAGATGTACGGCCTGTGAAAGGGCAAAATTACCTTCTGACACTATCACATACTTTCCTGTGACTACTGAATCAACACGTTCTGCATCTGTTGTTTCCTGTTTCACCCTAAAGGTTACTGCCAATGTATGATCAGCTGTAATATTTGATACGGTATACTTTCCGCTTGAAACTGATGCCTTTACACTTGTGCCATCAAGTTTTACATCATCAATCTCATAATCTGTTGCTGCTTCGATCGTGAATTGCTGACTTTCGCCCTTTTCTAATTCTATTGTTCCCGGAGTAACAGTTCCATTTTCTCCACAAGTAACTGTTACCGTGTACGACTCTGTCTCTTCTGAACTCTCTTCAAACAGATAGAAACTGCTGGTTGAGGTATTATTACATCTGAACGCACGCCTTGATCCTGATGTATTTATTCTGTTTTCCGAAGATATAGTTAATGAAAAACTATTGGAACTCTCTGAATAGTTTAACTCAGTAGCTGTGGTTTCTTTTTCTACTTTCAATGAATCTATATCGGCTACTAAATTTCCATTATCACAGAATAATATGCAGGTTTTTGGAGAGTCCTGATTTATTTGGATATTCCATAAAAGTGAATCCTTTTCTTCTGATGGTATTTCTATTTTTTCCGGTAATTTATTATCAGACCCATCAGCTTTTATTGTGTACCATGGAAGATAAGTTTTGCCCTCTTCGTCAAAACTATCCTTAGATGTTAAAGCTACATAAGCCTTATTTATTGTTTCTCCATCACCGAATGTCTTGTTTGAAGTGCCATCCTGAGTAACTAAAATATAGTTCTTTGATTCATCCAAATCAGATAGAGATTTAACCAATGAGTATGTTGCTTTCTCATCATTTTCTTCGCCTAGAAATTCATTATCTTCATATTCCGGAATATTCTCATTGATGACATCGATATTGCCATATTCATCCGGTATATAGTGATTCGTTGCTGCAAATGAAGTTAATACCGATGACAGCATCATCATAATTGCCAATGTTACTGCTATTACTATTCTACTTTTGTTTTTCATGGGTTATCCTCCTAAAACTGAGC
>JAUNOA010000064.1 GCA_030531245.1 Lachnospiraceae bacterium | reverse complement strand
CGATATTTTTTGAGTATTAAATTTGTTTGAGTCCTAAAATTTATGGAAATTCAGACAATAACAGCTTCACCGGCATCAGTTTCATCAACCGGTCCGGTTTCTGTCACGATAATATTGTCCTCTGCCGTATCTTCAGTCAGAGCTTCAACTGCCAGTTCAGTCTCCATCAACTGATAATCTGTCTGGGCAAAGGAAGTCAATGCTGTCATCGACATCATCAACAATGCTAATATAACTGCTGATAAACGTTTGATTTTACAATTCATTTCTTTAAATCCCTCCTGAAAAACATACATACAAGTTATCTCTAATTCTTAACTCTAAACATAGCACAAATCAACCCCCCTAGTATCAGTGGGCATCATTCAACATTCATCCGGTTTATATGATATTTTCGTCAAACCGTATCCGGACCGGATCATACCCGATCCTGCAGCAGAAACCTGTTCCAGATCCTCCACAGTAAGATCTGTCCCGAACTTCGCTTCAGTTTCTTCTATCATTTCTGCCAATCTATCATTTCCTTCAAATCTCTGATAGTCAAAGAGTCTTGAAAGCAGTTTTTCCATTTCATCCTCCAAATTATACTTAAAGCATAAGTTGTCATACTTTTATACGATACTTATTAATAAAATGCTAACAATTTATAAATATTTTTTCAGATTTTTTTTAATTTATGAGCGAAAATCTCCCGCAACCGTTACTTTCTTTACTTTCCGTGAGAAATATCTGCTGTTACATGAATTATTTGGGTTACTTATAGAAGTATTGATATTACTGAATGCACTATTTTACTGCTTTCTGACTCTCTCAACATATTCAAAATACATATCTTTTACATCTACGTTATCGTCAAATACAATTTTATGTTCATCTGTATGTACATACAAGATATTATTTTGAATATCTATTTTATTAAGATAATAAACCTCCTGATTGTTATATACAATCATATAGTTCTCTGAATCCATCGATAAAACAGCAAATTCCCTTTTATCAGATGTGTCAGTAACAAGCAGACTTGATGTAATAACTGACAGAAACAGAATCATCACGACTGCAGACAGAATGCAAAGAATACTTTTAATTGTAAACATCTTTTTCAGTGAAAAACGGGTAATTGTCTTAAAAATATTGTTCTCTTTTCCCCTGGATAAATAATCAGACAATACATCCATGGCTTTTTCCCCCTTGTTGTCACCTTCTTTCATACCTGCGTCGATTTGTTTTGTAACTTCTTTATGACTGTATACTGAACAAATCACTGCAAAAACAGCGACAACAACTGTTGCGAAAGAAAATGATGCTAAAACTGTTTTCAGCTGAATTGAATAATGGTAGAACAAAGCAAAATTCAAAGCGAACAATACCCATACTGTCAGCAAAGCAATTGTTATTCTTAAGACTATTGTCTTTAATTCATCAGAAAGTAACTGTTTTGAATCTATTACAGAAGTCTCTTTTTCGTCAAAGCCATCACCATTTAATTCTTTTTTTCTTTTATTTATTTCAGCAATAACAAAAGAAATTTTCAAATGAGGCTCTATGTATTTAAAAAACATCCATCCGGCAAAAAATATAATGGATAAATTCATTATAGAAAACGCCAGGATATATGAAATACTGTCCGGATTATCTTCTATACTGATATTATCCCATCCCCAAAAAGATAGGTAATTGGAAAAATTGGAATACTGTACCGTACGGTTAATAAAACCGATGATGGCCACTATAGCTGAAACAAAGGTCAACAATATTCCCGGATGGTTCTTAAAGAATTCATAATACTTATATTCTCCATTATCAGAAAGATTGTATTCCTCTATTACCTGCTTTATTTCATTATTATTTGTTTGTTCATTCATATTATCAAGAAATTATTAATATTTAGATTTTTAGATTTGGAAATAATTAAAACAAAAGTTTCTTTCAAAAAAACAACGCCATTTTTTATTTTCCATACAATATTGAAGCATTTACACCGCCATTAATTCCCGCAGCAGAAATCTGTTCAAGATCCTCCATAGTAAGCTCTGTCCCGAACTCCGATTCAGTTTCTTCTATCATTTCTGCCAATCTGTCTATAAATATTTTTTCAGATTGTTCAGGGCATTGTTGTTAAGCACCCTGGCATATGAATATGAAACATCCAGTTTATCGGCTATTTCCTTTATCGTCAGACCGGAATAATATCTCAGGATGATGATTTCCCGGGACGTTTTATCCAGCCTTTCAAGTGCATCCGCGAGTTTTTCCAGCATTTCCCTGTTACATACATCTTCTTCAACTGAAACCGATGATACATAATTCTCCGGTATTTCTTCGAATGTTTTTCTGGTTCTGTAATAATCTGTCAGTGTATTTCTGGTTATAGTATATATCCAGGTTGAGATCGAAGCTTTGGTATCATCAAAAGTATCCAGTTTATCATATACCTTCAGAAAGACATTTTCACAAAGGTCTTCCGCCAGATCAGCGTTATTTACCCGACTGATGATATAACTTAAAACCTTCGTGCGGTAATTCTCATATATTTCTGTTTTTAACTGATTGGTGATTACCATGAGCCAGTCTCCTTTTAATCATCGATGTCGATACGTTGTCTTTTTACCAGTTCCGCAAACAAACCGCCTTTTTCAAGAAGTTCATCATATTTTCCTTCTTCGGCAATTCTTCCTTTATCCATTACCAGTATTCTGTCGCAATTCTGAACGGTCGAAAGTCTGTGTGCAACAACAATCCTTGTACAGTTCATTTTGTCTATTGCCTGAGATATCTTTTTCTGAGTAATATTGTCAAGTGCACTGGTTGCCTCGTCAAACAGCAAAACCGAAGGTTTCATGACTACGGCACGTGCAATCATCAGCCTTTGTTTCTGTCCGCCTGACAAGCCTCCGTTTCCTTCACTGATGTGTGTATGCATTCCCATCGGCATATTCCGGATGTCCTCGGCAATATCCGCAATTTCCACAGCCTCCCATACCTGATCCAGAGGTATCTGTGGTGCTGCAATTGTGATATTTGAATATATATCTCCGGCAAACAGTTTTTCGTCCTGGAAAACCGACCCGATTTTTCTTCTCAGGGATTTCTTGTCTAGTTTACTGATATCACGTTTGTCAAAATATATGCTGCCCTTCCGTGGTGTTTCAAATCCGAGCATCAGTCTGAGCAAAGTAGACTTTCCGCATCCTGTTTTTCCTACAATTCCGACATATTCACCGGGCGAAACATTAAATGAAAGACTGTCAATGACATTGGGCATGCCTTTTTCATAACCGAAGGAAACATCCCTGAACTCAATATTTCCGGTCAGTGAAACAACTGTACTTTTATTCGAATCTGTCTCCGGTTCCGCTTCCAGTATAGGTTTAAGAAGTTCAAATGCAGGTTTAATATTGGCACTCAGCACCACCATTTGTGCAAGCATGGTAAATGAAGCTGAGATCAAACCAAATGCGGATGTAAATGCATAATAATCCGCCGGGGAAGTATGATTATTATATGCCTTGAAAAAAACCAGCAAAGCTCCGATATTGTTTACAGCTATAAACAAAGCCGGCCATATTTTCAGAAACCATGAAGGATTATACCGGACAGCAGTCTCCTTTGAATACTGATCGGCCCATCTCGAGAACATTCTGCTTTCTGCACCGGATATCTTTATCTTTTCAATTCCTGTGATCATCGGATAAGTCATACCGCCGGTTTTGGTACTCTGGTATAAATACTGCCCTGTATTACGTGACTTCAACACAATTGCAGCCGATATAACCGCTATATCCAGCAATGAAATCACAAGCGCCGTACCGGCAAGATCCGGAGCAAACACATAAGCCTCAATAACATATATCAGAGACAGTACCGCAGTAATACCAGCCGAGCCTAATGTTTCGATAATAATTGTACAGATATCTTCCATCTGTATTATTCTTGTTGCCAGTTCACCGGAAGAATACTGAACAAAAAGTCCGGAGTTGAGAGAAAGTAATCTCCCCATAAGTGCTGCCCGAAGAGAGACATCAATCTTCGTATTTGTTCTGTTCTTGACTACAGTCCTGAACATGTTCAAAAAAAGCTGACAAAGCAAAAATCCCAGCATAAACAGGGCCAGTGAAAAAAGGAGTTCTGTGCTTCCTGACGGTATTACTCTATCAAACAGCCATTTTGTGAATGCCGGAACAAGAAATCCGATTAATACAGGAACAGCCATTGCAATGATATAGAAAAACAAATCTGCTCCGGAAAGCTGTTCTTTAATGTACGTCATTACATCATTAAGACTGATCGATCTCATCGGAAGTGGTTTATAGAAGCATATGGCATTATTGCTGAGGATATCCTCATTTTTCCTGTCTATTCTGAATCTTCTGCCATTCGCATAATCAATCAGATCATATCCGGATAAACCTGTCGGAATAATGGCTGCCATCGAGTCGTTACCTTTCAGAGTTCCTATCATGGGGCCTGTGGCATGCCGGTGCCATCCCTTATCAAGCAGCACATTTCTCCTCATTATTCCATAAGGTCTGAGCAAATAATCAAGCTGTTCTTCTTTATCTGTAATTTCCCCTGGAATATCATTCAAAACGGGTTTATATCCGAAATACCTCACGATTTCCTGAACTGCATCGTCAGCAAAGCCGTCATCTCCGGCGGCTCTGATGCATTTATCCTGCATAATGGAAGAAGCCAGATTATACAGGGAATCCGAAAGTCTGTCTTCGTCGGTTTTTCTGCGTTTATTAAGTTGTTCGCTAAACCATCCCATTTATACTAATTATCTTTATATACTTGTTACAAGATTTCTGTACAAATTACAGTTTTTCATCAATTCATCATGTTTTCCACGGCCTGCTACCTGTCCTTTGTCAAGAACAATTATCTCGTCACAGGATCTGATAGTTGATAATCGGTGTGCTATAACAACACAGGTTATTCCCCTGTCCCTGATTGCTCTGACGAGTTCGTATTCTGTTTTGGCATCAATTGCACTTGTTGCCTCATCTAGAATTATTATCGTCGGATCCTGTGCGAGGACACGCGCTATCTCTATTCTCTGCCTCTGACCGCCCGAGAAATTCTTACCGCTTTCAAGGACCCTGGTACGGAATCCTTCCGGTCTCTCCATAATATCACTGTATATCTGTGCATCCTTGGCTGCGAGGATCATTTCAAAATCTTCAATACTGTCATCCCACATTTTTATATTATTGGCTATGGTATCTTCAAACAGTATCACATCCTGATCCACCATTGCAACCGATCCGTTGAATATATCCTTGTTCAGTCCTGACAGCGGTCTTCCGTCATACAGTATTTCGCCTTCCCATGGCTTATACAATCCGACCAGCAGTTTTGCAACCGTCGATTTTCCACATCCCGAATCACCTACAATTGCAATTGACTTTCCCGGTTCAACCGAGAAGCTGATATCGCTGATGATGTTTTTCCCAAGTTTGGAATATCCGAATGTTAGATTTCTTACTTCAAGATGCCCGGAAAGCTTATTTGCCTCTCCTTCTTCGGATTCTGAAAAAACCGTGTCAACCGGATACTCCATGACATCATCAATTCGCTCCATATGTGTGACCATCTCCTGAATGGTCTGTCCTGCTGTTATAAATGTCAATGCAGGGTTCATAAATGCTGTCATAAGACCCTGAAATGCCAGAATCATACCTGCCGTAAACTGACCTTTGATAACCAAATACGCTCCGAGTACCAGCACGGCGGCATTTGAAAAATCGATTATAAACTGGGGCAATGCGCCCCATGTCTGATTAATTTTCTGGAATTTGATTTTATCGGTATTCTCATTTGCCAGATAACCTGCCCATTTTCCGAAAAAACCATTCTCCGCACCGTTTAATTTGATAGTTTCAATCAATTCTATTCCGGAAAGAGTTGAAGCTGTCAGTTTTGCTGTGTCACGCATTGCCACTCTCGAGACATTTACCCTTTTTCTTGAAACCACGCCGGAAATAATAATATTGATCACAAGTGCAGACAGTCCGACAACTGTCAGCATCCAGCTATAATCCAGCATTACCGACAGGTATAAAATCAAAAGAACCGAATCCATAAGAAGAGGTGCCGCTGTATTGATAAGCACATCTGCCACAAGTGCATTGGATCTCTGTCTTTCCTGTAGATCTCCCGCCATTCTCTGTGAAAAAAACTCAACAGGCATACTAAGAACCTTCCACATATATAATGCGCTGTCTACAGTATCCAGCTTCCCGCTGATTTTTAAATTATATACTTCACGTATTCCTGTAATCAGTATTTCAATTACTGTAAGAACAAAAAGCAATACAAAAAAAGGAATTATCCATTCCGGTTTCTCTCCTGTGATTATATTGTCCAGAAATACTTTTCCGAATCCGGGTCTTATGATACCGGTAAGTGAAATAATAACTGCTATCAAAGCTGCAAGAAGCAGCATAGATGTATGTCCCTGGACCCGCTTCAATACAAACCTGATAATGCTTTTAGGTTTTCCTTCCGGTCTGAAGTCGTCACCGGGTTCGAATTCCATACAGATACCTGTAAAGCTCTCGTCTAAAGTATCCATATCGATATTGTATATTCCTCTTGCAGGATCATTGATATACGCTCTGTTATTTCTGAATCCGTCAAGAACCACAAAATGATCGAAATCCCAATGAATAATACACGGAAATGTTCCCTGTTGTCTCAGCACATCCGGTTCATATCTTCTGGCTCTTTTTTTAAGCCCGTAATATCCGGCTGCATTCATGATATTTCCGGCATTGGAACCATCGCGCGAAACACCGCAGTCCGCACGTATTTTTTCCAATGGTATCCATTTGCCGTAATATGCCAGTATCATGGCCAGGCATGCCGCACCGCATTCAAGAGCTTCCATCTGCATGATTATCGGAACTTTAGCCACTTTTTTTGATACTGGTTTTTTGATTCTGTTGGCCATCAGATCCTCCGTCAGTTAAACAAAAACTCTCTCCCCCAGATACATCCTGCAAGAAGAAGAATAAGAATTGCAATCAGAAACAGCCAGATGCCCAGTCCCGAAATACGGATGTAATCGTTCAGCTCATCCGGCGCTTTCATCTTATCAATGCTTTTCTTTCTGAATATACTTTCCTTCATAAGAAATCCCCTATGTAATACCA
>JAUNOA010000063.1:4713-7277 GCA_030531245.1 Lachnospiraceae bacterium | reverse complement strand
ATCGCAGAACCTCTCAGAGTGTGTCATATCTGTGAAGAAAAAGATATTGAATCCAGAGTATATGCACTTATGGATGAAGTGGGAATCCACCGTCATCTGGCATTCAGATACCCGCATGAATTTTCGGGCGGACAGTGTCAGAGGATAGGTATCGCACGGGCGCTTGCGCTTCGGCCTAAGCTTCTGGTCTGTGATGAACCTGTATCCGCACTCGATGTATCAATCAAGGCGCAGATCATCAATATGTTCGGTGATATCCAGAAAAAGAACAATATCGCATACCTGTTCATTACACATGATCTGCTTACGGTGAAATATATCGCACATCGTATTGCGGTAATGTATCTCGGACATATAGTCGAGGTTGCAGAAACAGACGAACTTTATGACAGGCCGGTGCATCCCTATACACAGGCACTGCTTTCTGCAATATCGGTTCCGGATGTTGAGAAGAAAACCCGGCGTATCCCGCTTAAAGGCGAGGTACCGAGTGCGGTAAATGTTCCGTCAGGATGTGCGTTCAGAACAAGATGCAGATATTGTACGGAAGAATGTTCACAGATCAGACCTGAGCTGAATGATATCGGAAACGGGCACCGGGTTGCGTGCCTCAAAGCAGAAGAAATACTGAAGGGAGATCCGGACATTGAAATTGATAAGTAAAAAGATCATATCAATTGCGCTTGCCGGTGTACTTGCAGTATCTCTTTCAGCCTGCGGGGATAGTTCAGCGGGGCTGCCCGGAACAGGAACAGACGGAGTTGTGGAAAAGATCAACTGGAGCGGATATGATGAGCTGCTGGATAAAAGCATGAATGAGACAGATCCGGTGAAGAGGGCATTGCTGCTTCATGAGGCTGAGGATATGCTGCTGGATACCGGGGCCATAGGACCTATTACAAAGTCAAACTCCTATATGCTGATAAAACAGGATATTACCGGGGTCAGATTTACCAATAACGGAAATGTTGATTTTTCACATATCGCACTCAAGGGAGATAATGGAGGAAAAAGCATCGGGGTAAGTGTTTGCGGTGAGTTGTCCAAAATGGATCCGGTTGCGAATAGTACCTCTGATATGTCAAACATTGCGCAGAATACGTATGCCAGACTTTTAAAAAAAGATATGGATGGAAATATTTTGCCTGAACTGGCCGAATCCTGTACAGTATCCGATGACGGACTGACCTATGAGTTTGTTATCAGGGACGGACTCAAGTGGTCAGACGGATCCGAATTGGACGCAAAGGATTTTGAGTATTCATGGAAACGCGGTGCCGCATCCGAAAATGCATTTGAATACGGCAATATGTTTGACTGTATCAGCGGATATCCGGATAATCTCGATGTTAAGGCATCGGATGACGGCCGGACTTTGACTGTCAGACTGTCCAATCCGACTGCTTATTTCAAAGAACTTTGCTGTCATACATCATATACGCCTGTTCAGCGGAAACAGGTGGAGGAAGCGGCGGGATATAAGGATGATTCCGGCAAAATACAGAATCCGTCTGCATGGGCAACCGAGGGTCCGATAGTATCAAACGGAGCTTATGTAGTTGATGAATGGATACATAATGAAAGGATTACTCTAAAGAAAAATCCCTATTACTACGATGCGGAGAATGTAAAGACGGAAACAGTTGAGATGATGATTTCAACGGATGCGGCGTCGTTATATTCGGCCTACCTGGCGGATTCGATATCGGTTCTTTACGGCAAAGTTCCGGCCGATGTGCTGCCGACGATCAGGGATAACCCTGAATTTCACACGTGTCAGAAAAATTCCAGCAATAGTCTTTTATTCAATGTCAGAAGTCCGCTGTTTGCAGGGATGACAAAGGAGGAAGCTGAAACATTCAGAAAGGCTGTTTTCTATGTGGTCGACAGGCAGTTTATAGTTGACGTTGTTAATTCGGGAAATTCAATCGTATGCGGAACTTATGTACCCATGGGTATTTCAGACGGAACAGGAAAAGCATTTTCCGAAACGGAAGGATACTCTTATCCGGAAGACGAAGGATACTATAATGCAAAACCGGATCTGGATAAAGCCAGAGAGATGCTCACATCAATAGGATTTGAATTCGGGACAGACGGTAAACTGCTGAACCCGATTACCATAGATTATATGTATTCTTCGACTATTGCAAATGAAGCAGTTGCGGTGGCTCTGCAGGCCGACCTCGCTCAGATAGGAATAAACCTGTCATTATCAAGCCGTGAGTGGGCTGTATATCTGGGAGAGTTGACGAACGGAAACTACGAACTTGCATCGACCAACTGGAATGCCGATTTTGACGATCCGTATAATTTCCTGTCACTTTATCTGACCGATTCACCCAATAACAGGGCAGGGCTCGGAAGATAATAATGTCAGATTTTATGGCCTGATCGGCAACATTTATGAGATAATAAAACCAAATAAAACAAAAGGGGAATGAAACTATGAACAGGGGAATATGCTGTGCAGGATATATGTGTGTTGATTCGATGTATTCGGTAACTGAAATGCCGAAAAAAAGTGAGCTTGCGCATATCATTCCACCGGTGGAAAATGCTAC
>JAUNOA010000063.1:0-4613 GCA_030531245.1 Lachnospiraceae bacterium | reverse complement strand
GACATTTTCCATATAGGATATCTGCTCCTTATGCCGGCATTGGATGCAGAGAATGCAGAATACGGTACCAACATGGCCAAGCTCCTTCACAGAGTTCAGCAGATGGGGATCAAAACTTCCATCGATGTTATTTCCGAAGCAGGAGAGGAAGCGGAGAAGAGATTCAGAAAGATCGTGACACCGGCGCTTAAGTATACGGATTACTGTGTAATAAATGAACTTGAGGCGCAGAATGTCACAGGAGTGATTCTTCGTGATTCAGATGATAAGCTTCATGTTGAAAATTTCAGGGCGGCACTTGAAAAATTAAAAGAGCTCGGAGTCGGAACATGGGCAGTTATTCACTGTCCTGAAATCGGTGCCGGACTCGATGAGAACGGAAACTATGTTGAGTGCAGGAGCCTGAAGCTCCCCAAGGGATTCATCAAGGGAAGCACCGGTGCCGGAGATGCATTCTGTGCAGGTGTTCTTTATGCGGCCGAAAAAGAACTCGGTATGGCGGAAGCACTTAAGATAGGTGCATGTACCGCGGCGGCTTCGCTTAGTGAAGTCGGTTCAATCGACGGAGTAAGACCGCTTGCCGATGTGCTGAAATTATACGATTTATACGGCAACTGATTACACTCGCCCGATGATTTCGGATGGGAAATATATGATCCCGGATGAAATCACCGGGCGATAGTTTTACGATTTGTTCCAGGCTCACGGGACGGCAAGGAGGGGTGTCATGAGAGAACATAAAATAGGAATCATAGGATACGGGTTCATGGGGAAAACTCACACACTGGGATATAAGACGATACCGCTGTTCTATCAGAATCTGCCGTATACGGTAAAGCTCGGCGGGATATGCACAAGAAGAATAGCAATAGCCGAGCAGGCCCGCGATGAGCAGGGATTCGAGTTTGCGACGGACAATGCTGACGATATTTTCAATGATCTCTCTATAGACATTGTCAGCATCTGTACACCGAACAGCTCGCATAAGGATTACATCATGAGGGCTCTGGCAGCCGGCAAAAATGTATACTGTGATAAACCTCTTACAGCAAATGCTGACGAGAGCGAAGAGATATTAAAAGTGCTTGAGGATTATCCCGATCAGATCACACAGGTTGCGCTCCAGTGCAGATTTTATCCTGCGGTAATGAGGGCTAAACAGCTGATAGAGGACGGACGAATCGGGAACATTTATCACTTCAGATGTGAGTATCTGCATTCTTCGGGATGTGATCCGAACAAGACTGTCGGATGGAAGCAGCAGAAGGAACATGGAGGCGGAGGAGTGCTTCTGGATCTCGGTGCTCACGCATTTGATCTTGTGTATTATCTGCTGGGTGAATATGAAGAGGTATTCACAATCAAAGATATCTTTTATCCGCAGCGTCCCGACAGAGACGGAAATATGATCGATGTGGACGGAGAAGATGCCGCACTTGCACTGGTCAAGATGCAGGACGGATCCAACGGAGAGGTTTTTGTCAGCAAGATAGCGACAGGGTCGGATGATGAACTGAATATTGATATCCGCGGAGAAAAGGGTGCGATAAAATTCAGTACCATGGAACCGGGTTATCTGTATTTTTATGACACGGCTGCTCCTGACGGAGTGCTGGGAGGGGATGCCGGTTTTACCCGTATCAGCTGTCATCAGAAATTCCCGGAACCGGGAGGCCATTTCCCGTCACCGAAGAACTCAATGGGATTTCTGAGAGCACACGTGGCATGCCTTTATAACTTTGTTGACTGTGTGGACAGAGGAGTGGCGGCGTCGCCGTCATTTGCAGAAAGTGCTTACATCCAGAAGGTCATGCAGAGATGTTATGAGTCGGAAGAGACCGGAAGATGGGTTGAGATATAACATTGCCATATTGGAATGACCGGTGAGACACCGGTCATTCTTTTGGCATATAATGCATTATCTCTTGCGATATCTTTCATCAAGATCGTAGTAATTAAATCCAAGCTGATCAGCCAGTATCTTGATCCTTGGTTTTGCATTGCCGTAGCACATCGTAAAGTGCTGTGTAACACCCAGATGAACCAGATCATCAAAAAGATCTTTGATCGGAACATTGAGTTTGATCTTTGAATGAACATTGCCGGGGATAAACTTTTCGCTTTCGAGTGATTCTCCGTTCAAAGTTACGAAGTGGTAAGAATCCTTGTCTTCGAATATTCCGCATATTGTGACAGGACCCGGTTTGGCGATAAACTCATCCCATACACCTACGTAACGGTCTGCCGCAAAGAATTCTCCGTCAGGAACCAGAAGTATCTCATGATCGCCTGCGAAGCGCAGGTCATGCATCGATGCGTGTCCGCAAGCCACAAAATCCTCTTCTTCGCTGTACGTAAAGAACTCTCCGTACATAGCCAGGTCATCCATAAGCTCCTGTACCATCCATACACAAAGAGCACTGTCAAGATCCTGCTCCATACCGGCCACGATTCCTTCTTCAAACATCGGCTGGTAGGTCATCTGAGGACGTACACCAAGGAAGTCATGTATTTCCTGATCCATATCCTGCACGGATACTATTTTTGAATTGTATTTATGTGCAAGTTCATAGCATGCAATGGAAGCGCGTGCGGCTGCTTCTATAGCATCATCCGGTACGCCGGCTACTCTGTATTTTGATTTCTGATCTGCAACAAAATCGCGTATTCTTTCATCGGGAATTGCTTTGGCGGTCTGTGCCAGTTCGTACGGACTCACCCAATCGATCCGTGGACCTATCTCAGCTTTCATACGGAATTCATCTATCCAGGCTCCGGTCATGGCTTCGAATCTGCGGCCTATAGAAAGTATATTAAGTGTTTTCAGTGCCTTGCGCACGGCTGTTGCGCGAGCATAATCCTCAAGCTCATTGTTCAGCCTCTCATCGTCCGGTGATCCGAGTACAAATCCGAGTTTAACCCCCATTCTTTTAAGAGGCGCAACTCCCTGAAGCATTCCGGAACATCCGGTTACTTTGAAATAACTTGCCATGGTCGGAAGAGGCGCAAGTTTTTTGTCCGGATGGAAGGACCACAGAAGGAACGGTAGATGTCCCATCTGACGCGCGATTTCAATTATCGGATGATCACCGCTGTAGAGAAGACTGCATATGATGATGATATCGACGTTTTCCCGACGGTATTCGTCGCACGCGGTACGTGCGTCTTCAAGCGTTGAAATGATGTCGGTATGGACAAGCTCAAAATGTCTGCTGAGAGTATCAACGGCACGGACTCTGTTTTCGCGCGCCATGGCACCGATATCATTTGCAGGATCATCGATGGTATTCAGTTTGATCTGCTCATACCACTCGGCGGACAGCAATGCCACACCTGCTTTTGGTTTTGATAACATAATATACCTCCTCATTAATTATGGCCGGATAGACTCCGGCCATCGCTGATTTGCTTTAGAAACCTAATTCATATAATCTGTTGCATACAGGGGTAGGATTGAACTGCTCATAACCATCTTTGGTTACACGTATACCTTCCTCCCAGCGAAGTCCGAATTTCTCCGCAATGATGAATGTATCAACCTGATAACAGAAATTCTCTTCAAGCTTGTAATCTGTAGATGTCTCTACCCACGGAGCTTCAACCTCGATCATGCCCAGTCCGTGAAGCGGACCGTAGAGATAATTGTCACCGAATCCGCGGTCTTTGTAGAGCTGTATCGTTTTCTTTGCAATATCGGAAGCAACGACACCTTCCTTAACCTGGGTTTTAACCCACTCATGTACTTCGCGTCCGAATTCAACACAGCGACGCTGTTCATCAGTATATTTGCTCATGGCAACCGGAACCGCAAGAGCTGAAGCATAACCGTCAACACGTGCTGCCAGATCCAGCTGTACAAAACTGTCCTTTGTGATAATTCTGTGAGGGTATGCCCTTGAGAGAGCATGACGTGTGGACTCATCGGAAAGAACATACTGTACCATTCCCTGATCCTCTGCACCGAATTCATACATATATCTGATTGCGAGTCCGGCAATATTACTCTCTGTCATTCCCGGACGCATTTCCTCAAGAACCTTGTTCAGAGTTCTCTCGGATATATCATACGCAGCTCTTAGGCAGGCCAGTTCGTTTTCGGATTTTTTCTTCCTGAGAAGTGTAGGGATATCATCTGCTCTGACGATCTCTCCATCCGGATATGCAGCTTCCATAGCTTTGTAGATCTCGATGTTAGTGTCAAGGAAACTGCCCATACCTACGCGGATACGGTCTCCTGTAACACCGATGGATTTCATGACATCGCGGAAAGTTGCGACATCAACTTCCGGATAGTCAGGGTTGGCAGATTCTCTGTAACATGTGAGGGAGAAGATGTTTTTAACGCGGGAATAGTCTGAAGCGGTTGCATAAGCCTCGGGTCCGACTATCATTGCGGCTTCACCGGTTGCGGAGATAGCCACGCCTGATCTTTCCCACAAGGTGTAATATCCGGTAAAGTAACGGACATTTGCAAAATCAGATTCTGTTGATGTGAATACAAGCGCATCGAGTCCTCTCTCCGCAGCTATCGCAGCAGCTTTCTTGATTCTCAATGCATATTCTTCATCAGGTATTCTTGGGGTTGCCATAGTAATTCTCCTTTCATAGTGGTT
>JAUNOA010000100.1 GCA_030531245.1 Lachnospiraceae bacterium | reverse complement strand
CCTGAATTATTCATGGAGCCATAATGAGCTCCTAAATTTACAAACTTTATGATGACAATAACAGCATCGCCGCAAAAACATGGAAAGTTTTCCACAAAAGGGTAGACTATCCCCTTAGTCTGCGGAGATGACTGAAATTGTCAAGGTGCAAATACTAAAACCTACTCAATAAGAGGCGTTAACCGGGTAATATTACGTAAAGTCTCATAGAAAGCGTCTTTAAACGGACAACTGCTGCAAAGTTTAAAGTACAGGTATCTTGCCTTATATACGATTCTGACCGCAGTTTTGAACAGATTGAGACGAATCGTATCGATTCTGTCTTTCCGCATCATCACTGGGAGCACCAGACGTCGGAACAGATTATAAATATTGTAAGCCAGCATATGAATCTTCAGCCGATTTGCATTGACGACCATTGATGAGCTGCTGACGGCTCCGAAGTCAAATCCGTTCTTGCATTCCTTGATCATGTTTTCCATATTTCCGCGTTTGCAATAGAATGCAATCAGATTTTCCGGTGATGAATCCATATTTGTTACAACGAATGTATACAGATGTAGCATCTGTCCGGCAGGCTTTTCAATTTTGCAGACAACTCGCCGGGGATAATCCCAGGATTTTGCCTTGTACATGAATTCACCGTATACAACGGCATGATCCACAATGTTTTCCGTAGTCAGATCATCGAGTTCGGATTCAATTTCAGAGACAAGTTTACACAGCACACCATTTTCCTTCAGGCGGATTGCATAGGATGTTCCGTGTGTTTCGCACAACGAATACAGTTCATCTGTTGCAAACCCGCTGTCACCTCTGAGAAACATTGCTGTATCCGGGTATTTATTCAGATACTCATCCAGAATCGGTTCAAGAAAGCCACAGACATTCTTGCAGCAGTAGTCACTTCCATCCCGAAGCTGCGTACCGATCAGGTCTCCGGTCATACTGTCAAAACAGATAAACGGATGATATCCCTTTGCCTGATAATGGTAATTAAAGCAGACACCTTCCTGCTTTCCGTAACCGTCAAGCAGCGTGGTGTCGATATCCAGCATAATTTGCTCCGGCTTTTTGACAGAATAAGCTCTTTCCAGAATCACTCTGTTGATCTCATCCAGTTGGGTGATGGTTTTCTCATCCAGACGATTGTAAAAACGTGACAGTGTCGGCTGTGAGGCAAGGGTATCCTTTTCCAGTACGGAAGTAAAAACAGGATCGTTTTTCAGGGCATCCGCTGTATCATCCGCAAAATATGCTCCCAAAATCTGATAGATGATTTGCAAAAGATTATCCGCGTCCTTGTGTTTACGGATAAAACTTCTGTCGGTGGTATGAAAGCTCTCCTTCAGCAACGCCGGAATACCGAATTTATTTATGAATTCCTTCATCAGCAGAAGGCCGCCGTCGGAGGAAAGATTACCGCCGTCGAAAGAAATCTTAAAATTTTTGTTGCTTTCTAATGCAGTGACGTTTACAATAGCCATGAGGACTTCTCCTTTTTGGTTTTTGTTTGTGTGGTAACTACATTATACCAAAGCTGAAGTCCTCTTT
>JAUNOA010000021.1 GCA_030531245.1 Lachnospiraceae bacterium | reverse complement strand
AACTGAGCTTATTACAAATTACATCCATACATTTATCATTTTACTATCTTGTGACAAAAAAAGTCAAACATGCTCTTGGCAAAATGCTGTCTTTCGTTCTGATACAAAAAAAACTTTGTATACTTTTAGGGTAAGTCCCTAAAAAACCTTGATTATCCTTATCCGATCGCCGCTAGACGTACCATTAAAATAGCAGGATGCTTCACATCCTGCTATTTATCATAAGCTGTAACAAGCCTATAGCTCATGCGATTCTATTTTTTTTATATACCAGTGTTGCTACTGCACCTGCTGAAACTATCATAGCAAGAAGCCATACATAGTATTCCATCGGCATTCCTGTCTTTGGTGCTTCCTCAACCACTGGTCCGGTAGATACTTCTTCCTGTGCAGGGCCGGTTGCTACGGTACTTGATCCGCCACCACCTGGTGTGGGACCTGGAGTAGGACCTGGAGGCGGTACAGGTGTATCACCCTTATAGTTTACGAACTGTGCCTCATAATCATCCAGCAACTTTCCTGAAATCACCTTGCTTTCAGGATTTACGTTGTATCCGTTATCTTCGGTCTCAGTAACTACATACTTGGATCCTCTGGGTACAACCAGACTCCAGATGTCTCCATTCTTAGTATGATCTCTTAATGATTCAGATGCATCAGCATATACCTTAGCATCATCTATCGGAGAAGTAATCTTAATATTAAAACCAAAATATGTATCTTTTCCAGATTCATCATCCACAAAATTAGTTAAAGCAAGCTCACGCTTAAGCAGTATCGGCTGAACAGAGAAACCATAAATCACGTTATGTATAACCGGCTCTGGCGGAGTCGGCGGAGTCTTCGGTGTAGGCTGTGTCGTCGGAGTCGGCGGTGTCGGACACCATGGACAATGCGGATGCTTCCTGGAGTCATATTTCTGTCCACAATCAGGGCAGATTATCCAAGGACATTTATGTCCTTTTTTATATTCATATTTCTGTCCGCAGTCAGGACAAATCTTCCATGGACAGTCATGTTCTTTTCTGCAATCGTATTTTTTTTCACAACACGGACAAATTGTCCAATGGCAAGCATGTCCCTTTTTGCAATCATACTTTTCACCGCAGTCATAGCAGAATTTCCAATCGCAATCCTTCTTACATTCATGCTTCTTTGAACAATCGTACTTCTTACCGCAGTCAGGACAGTCTATCCACGAACACTTATGTCCCTTATCGCAGTCATACTTAGTACCGCAATCGCAACAGAACTTCCAGCAGACAGGATAGCATCCTTCTAATTCTTCATCCGGAGTTACTTCCTCAATTACATCTGTACCATCAGAAGCAATTTCATCAGAACTGCTGCCCCAAATTCTTGCGCCTTGAATTTCAATATCATAGCATTTTGCATAATGTTCCGGTGCTGTAACTCTGACTTCAAACTTATCTTCTACCCATGTATCCTTATCTGAAGAAAACTCCCATGAGAAATTGGTATCACCATCTTTCACGGTTTTTGTGCATCCTTCAACAGGTTTTCCATCATTATAAAGAGTGACTACAACTCCGTCACCACGCAGGCCCCATTGATCTTCCATATCATCCCATACGAAGTCTACTTTTACAGTTGCTTTTGTGATGACTTTACATTCAACTGTCTCAGCTGCAAACGCAGGCATTGCAATAGACAGAATGAGCATCGCTGACAAAATCAACGAAGCAAGTCTTTTAAGTTTGTTTTTCATTTTCCACCTTCCTTTTTTAGAAGCGTACAAAAATTTCTTAAAATTAAACTACATTTTAAGTTACTAAATATTGTAATGTATTGCTCATTTATTGTCAATATATAGAACATCCACTGCCGTAATATATAGAACATCCACTGCCGTAATTCAGACAGTGGATGATTTTTATTGTTTATTCTATAGCCTTTAATGATTCAACCATACTGATGTCTCTGATTTTCCTGGTCATGAACAGGTTTACGATGATTGTGAATCCCAGTGTGATAACTGCTGAATACAGATAACACGTAAACGAAACATCACGTACAAACGTTACCATATTTACCTCAACCGTTGAAATCAGATATTGTGCCATGAAATAACCAAGCACACATCCAACAAGGACACCGATGACACTCATAACAAAATTCTCACGGAATATAAGCATATTCGTTTCTGAATGATTAAATCCCAAAACCTTAACCGTTGCAATCTCTCGCACTCTTTCTGAAAGGTTGATATTTGTAAGGTTAAACAGAACTATGAATGCCAGTATTCCCGCACAGATTATCATGACTACAACTACCATCTTCATACTCTTCATGGTTTCATCAACAGTATTCTTCACTGAATCTGTGAAATAGATGAGTATTATCTCTTCATTATCACTGAGCATTTCGGAAGAGAACCTGTCTCTGTCTGTCATGGTTTCACTCTCACGTGCAAGGATAGAATTGTATTTAATCTCTCCACCGGTGACTTTTTCATAGTATTCAGGAGAAAGATATACGTAGTTGTTCAGATAGTTTTCAGCCACTCCTCCGACCTTCATACTATACTTATCTTCTCCGATTTTGACCACCATATCATCTCCGATATTCAGTCCAAGCTTTCTGGAAAGTTTATCAGTAATAATAGCTCCGTCATCTCCCAATGTCAGACCTTCTTTGGTCTTTGGGTCCCTGAATGTAAAGATGACCGATGAATCTGTTTCATTCTGAGGAACCAGTACATATGTGTCCTCCATAGCATTGAGTTCATCTTTATCATAAACCTTACAACTATTCTTGTAATTCAGAAGACAAGTGTCTATCCTCCCGTCGTTTCTGAGACAATCTACCAGTCCATCAATTTCATCATATGTATAATTCTTATCAAGCGTTACTACTACGTCATCATGCTCTATTTCATTATACTGAAGAGAAAGCATAGGTGAAATTGCATTATTCAGTCCGAATCCTGCAACTACGAGTGCCATACATCCGGCTATACCGATTACTGTCATAAAGAATCTGACTTTATAACGCAGCAGGTTTCTGGCCGTCAGCTTCTGGAAGAATGAGAAGTGATTCCACAAAGGAGTAATATTCTCCAGGAATATCTTCTTTCCTGCCTTCGGTGACTTCGGACGCATAAGAGATGCTGTCGTTGTCTTAAGCTCTTTATTGCATGCTATGATTGCAACCAGTGCCGTGCAGGCAAGCGCCACAACAACAGAAATCGCATACATATCATAAGGAACTGTAAGCATTATATCCGGCAGTGCATACAGACGTGAGTATGCGTTAAGTATTACCTTCGGCAATACCTGAACGCAGAGTATCGGTCCGATTATACTTCCGATTATTGAAGCTATTACCGCATAGATCACATACTTCATGATAATCTGTGCCGGGGTATAGCCCAATGCCTTATATGTACCCATCTGAGTTCTCTGTTCATCAACCATTCTTGACATTGTAGTCAGACACACAAGTGCGGCAACAAGCAGGAAGAATACCGGGAATACATCCGCTATGGCATTGATACGCATTGCATCATTTTTGAAGTTCGAATAATTAACAACGATATCGTCTCTTGTCAGAACATACCATTTACCGGCTACGATCTCATTGAAATCATTTCTGGCATTCTGGATTCGATGCATTCCGCTGGAAAGCTCTTCCTCAACCTCCGCAACGGCATCTTCGTATTCACGAATGCCCTCCTGATATTCCTTCTCGGCATCCGCCAGCTGAACTTCCGAATCACTGATTTTTTCTGCGGCTTCCGAAAGTTCTTTTTCCGCCCTGGTCTTTTCCTGACTCAGCTGAACCTCGGCATCACCCAGTTCTTTACGTGAATCCGCTATTTTTCTTTCGCTTTCTTCCAGCTGGATCCTTGCATCCTCAAGCTGGCTGCTTGCCTTTTCACTTTCAACCTGATATTCCTGTTCGCTGCTTTCAAGCTGACTGAGACCATCCTGAAGCTGACTTTCAGCACTTGCAAGATCATCTGATGCCTCATCAAGCTGTGCTTTTCCCTCTTCCAACTGGATTTTGGCATCCGCAAGCTGAATTTCAGCCAGATCAAGTTCATATTTTGACTCATCCAACTGCGCTCTGTATCGCTGAACTTCCATCTTCAGATCATCCGATGTCGCCGATCCTGACTGGTTAAGTTCATCTATTCTTGTTGAATAGTAATCAATCTCACCGTTAAGATAATCTATCGTGCTTAAAAGAGCAGAATACTCATCCGATTCCGGATCAAGTGTCGCCAGTTCAGCCTCCGCATCAGCAAGCGCATTTTCCGTCTGTCTTAAAGCATCCTCTGCAATGGAAATCTCCTCGTTGTTGATAATAAAGCTTGCATTTTCAAAATATGCCAGTTCAGCTTCCAGCGCGGATAGTCCTTCATCCAATGCATTGAAGGTGTTCAGTTTCTCATCATACTCTGCCTGCGCCGACTCATATTCACGCTGTCCGTCCTCATAAGTCTGAATAGCATCCTTGTACTCGTCATAAGCTGCATCATACTCTGCCTGTCCGGAATAGTACTCAGACCAGCCACTATCCAGTTCAGTCCGGGCACTGCCCAGCTGAGTGTCAGCCTCGTGTCGGCCTTCTTCATAATCAGCATAACCCTGAGCAAGCTGCGTCTCACCGTCTGCCAGCTGTGATTTACCTTCCTGAATCTGTCTTTCTGCACTGCTGATCTGTTCCTTTGCGCTCTTTGACGCACTGTCATATTCTTCTTTTCCTTCAGCCAGCTGCTTGTATCCGTCTTCTATCTGAGTTTTGGCATCCTCAAGTTCTTTCTTTGCGTCTTCAAGCTGGGTATCCGCATCCTTCTTTCCTTCGTTATACTCGGATTCTGCGTCTTTTATTTGCTGCTCCGACTCATCAAGGAATGCCTTATATTGAACCTCACCAAGTGATTCAAGCTTTTTTGACAGTTCAGAAACTATAGAAGTATATTCATCACTGAATGAATCTATTCCGTTTTCTGCGCAGTCTACCGTAAGATACATTTCGGTATATCTTGAATACTCAAAATTCTCTTCCGGAATAAGTATAACATTGGATATTTCTCCGTTTCCTATAGAAGATGTTCCGAAATTATATGAGAAATACTGCGGAAGTTCAACAACACCTACAACCTCAAACGTATCTTCAAGGAGTATCGAACTCAATTCCTCTTCGGAGGAATTTTCGTCAAACCTGATAACTTTTCCTATTTCATATATCTCATCAATCGCATCATTCTCAACCACAACACACTCGTTATGGTACTGAGGCATTCTGCCGCTTCTAAGCAACGGAATATTGATTCCATCGTTTTCATCCGGACAGGCCAGAACCTTTATAACATCCGAATTCTCGCCTTCCTTAAAAATAAGATCGACCGAGTATGACGGAACGACCCGTGAAACATGATCAAGTTTTTTGATTTCCTCCACATCATCGTCACTGAATCCGACTGTGGAGAGAATCTCCATATCCATCATTTTCTGATCATTGAAATATGTGTTCGCAGTCAGATACATACTGGGAGCTGTTGCTTTAACTCCTACAAAAAATCCGACTCCGGCAGCAATAATCAATAAGATAGACATGAAACGTCCGAAATTCTTTTTTATTTCTCTGAATATGTCTTTAAAATGCGCGCTCAAATCTGTACCTCTTATACAAGTATTTTTATCTTATTACCACTCTATGTCCTTGACCTTCATCGGGTTATCGTTGATTACATTACTTTCAACTTTTCCCGAACGTACACGTATAACACGATTAGCTATCTGAGCAATAGCCGAGTTATGCGTAATGATAACTACAGTCATACCTGTGTTAATACATGTTTCCTGAAGAAGTTCAAGAATCATTTTTCCGGTGACATAATCAAGCGCTCCTGTGGGCTCATCACATAATAAAAGCTTGGGGCTCTTTGCCAGTGCTCTCGCTATAGCAACTCTTTGCTGCTCACCGCCGGAAAGCTGTGTAGGGAAATTGTTTTTTCTCGCCTCAAGTCCTACAGATTTAATGGTCTCATCAACATCCAGATGGTTTGCACAAATCTGAACCGCCAGTTCAACATTTTCTTTGGCTGTAAGGTTTTGAATCAGGTTGTAAAACTGGAATACAAATCCGATATCATTTCTACGATATAGGATAAGATCCTTCTCTTTTAATCCAGCTACATTTTTCCCATCAACCCAAATATTTCCGGATGTTACAACATCAATACCTCCGAGCATATTCAGAATAGTCGTTTTGCCGGCTCCGCTGGCTCCGAGTATAACTGCAAGCTCTCCTTTTTCAATATTGAAGTCCACTCCGTCAACCGCTTTTATCTCTGTATCACCCATTTTATAGGTTTTCTTTACATTTTCGAATTCAATATAGGATTTCATTTTTATACCCTTCCGGTTATTATTTTACTGTCGAATAACGGAAAAGACAGAATCGAGCAACAGCCGACTCTGTCTAAACCGTGTTAAGATTACTTACCGGTCCATGCACCCTCTGCATCTATTTCATATACGTCAGGTGTCTTTCCAGGTCCCAGCAGACATGCTCCGAGAAGCTCATTGTTCATCGGAATCATATAGTACCACTTTCCTCCGACCATCTGCCAGCCTGTCAACATAATTCCGTTTGCATCAAACAGGAACCATGCGGCATTTCCGTTATTAAGATTTATAAGGTAGAAGCCTCCTTTTGCCAGCTGTCCGTCAGTTTTAATAAATGTCCAGTTTGTTCCGTTCAGCTTCCATGTTCCACTGTAGATTGCCGATCCGGCCGGATATGCTGATAGAGGCTTACTTGCTATAGCACTTCCAAGCATCTGATATCCGTTGGACCATGTTATCTGCATACTTGCTGCGGTTGTTGGTCCTCCTGCACTGTTGCTTGATGAGACTCCGCTGCCGCCGCCTGAGCCGGATCCTCCTGATCCGCTGCCGCTGCCTGAACCAGATCCTCCACCGGTTGACTTCTTGTTAATTGTAATTGCTTTTGTTGCTGATTTATCTCCGTTTACTGTTACATATACAGTTGCGGTTCCTGTTGTAACACCCTTCACACTTGCTTTCAGCTTATCTGTTGCTGACGGTGTTATTGTGATATTTTCATTGCTCTTGTCCCATACAACACTGTCAACTACTGCTGTTTCAGGTTCTACAACAACTGTAAGCATAATGCTGCTTTCCTGGGTTACTGCAGATAATCCGCTGATTGATACACTTTCAACCTTTGTTGAAGGCTCCTGCTCTTTTGCCTTGGCCTCATACTTGGCAGTATATGTTGCATCTGCCGTTATTGCTGCAGGTGTCGGATACCATCCATCAAATGTGTACGTATTAGTATCATCTTCAGGTCTTGTAGGTGTCGCACCGCTATATGAAGGTACTGTACCTTCAGCAACATCTGTATCAGTCTTAAGGACTGTTCCGTCCCAGTTCTCCCAGGTTACAGTATAGGTCTTCACTACAGGCGGTTCCTGTTCCTTTTCCGCAGCTTTGAACTTCGCTGTATATGTTGCATCTGCTGCAGCTGCTGCAGGAGTCGGATCCCATCCGTCAAATGTATACGTATATGTATCATCATCCGGTCTTGTCGGTGTTCCGCTATATGAAGGTACTGTACCTTCCTCAACATCTGTATCTGTCTTAAGGACTGTTCCGTCCCAGTTCTTCCAGATAATCGTATATGTCTTTACTTCCGGCAGTTCTCTCTCTACATCATAAAGCTTGAACTTGCTTCCGCTTGACCTTACCGTGAACATATCCGATGTTGTTTCTTCAGCTGTATACTGTTCATGTACCAGTGATCTGCCGGCTTTATCACTTGTAAGTGTTCTTCCGTTTCTTGTATATGTCCATGTATCGTTTTCAGCTTTGTCTGAAGCTTCGATTACCTGTACATCTGATACATTGTTAGCATATGTTGCTGTAAGTACCTGACCTGTCTTGGCATTCGTGATAGTCCACTTTCCGTTCTCACCCTTTGTGAACTTCCAAAGCATTGATTCATCCACCTGAGAGATGACATCCTTGCTCTCATCTACTGCCTTTGCATCAAGTCCTGAATATGTGCTGGAGCTCCATCTGCTGCTGCTTGAATAACCTGTGTTATCTGCCGCAGTAAGAGCATATCCGCCTGCTACCAGTGCATATGTCTTGCCGTCTTCAGGCATAGGATCTGAAGGATCCTGTTTTACTGTTATCTCGTAGTCCTTTGTAACCTTAGCCCCGGTCCTGTCGCTCTGGGCACTTGCCGTGATGATTACAGGATCCTCCTGTGTGGCATTTCCTGTTACCTCTACTGTGTAGACATCATTTTCCGCGCTTGACTTAAGGCTTACTGCTGAACTTGGATTTGCTGACCATGTGACATTCTTTACCCAGGTGGTATGAGGAACTTCTGATTCCTCACATGTAAGGTTTGCCGTAAGAGTTATCTTCTCACCTTCTACCACTTCTTTTTCTCCGGAAACATCAACTGCTGCCGTATAGATATTAAGCGGTTTTACTGTTACAGCAAATGATGCTGTCGCACCGCCTCCATCCTTTGCTGTTACAGTGATAGTTACCGGCTCATCTGATGCAGATACACCGGTGATCTTTGCTGCGCTGCCGTCTTCAGCTGTAGCCTCAACCTTGGCAACTGACGGATCTGATGATGTCCATACCAAATCCGAATTTTCTGCATTGAGCGGAAGCACACTTGTTGTTACATCAAAATCAAGTGTCTCCTCTACTGTATTCTTACTGCCGCTTATGCTGATTGAAGTAACAAGCTCTTTTACAGGAGTCTGCTCGCCGCTGACCTTGCCGCAGATATCACATACCATCTTGCCGCCCTGTGAGATCCAGTGATGCTCACCTATCTCCTGACCGTAGAATTTGACTCCATGGTTAACTCTCGGAATTTCCTGTGAAGTAAGTCTGTTTATCGTCTCTTCGTAATTGCCTGAAAGTTCCTTTATATAATCCGCGATCTCACCTTCCAGTCCTTCCATATCGCTGAGATCATATTTAGCATAGAAACCGTCCCAATATTCTTTGCTGCCGTCAGTGAAATCAGGCATCGCTACCAGACCGGCCGGCTTACCCTGAATTGATCCCTCATGGAATGACAGATAGTAACGGTAAGGTATCTTGTCGGCATAGTCTACAGTTGCATAGCTGTACAATGATGGTCCGTTCTCATCATCATCCTCCATATACCACTCGTCTCTCGGGCTGAATGTAAGTCCTATCCATACTGTCAGGACCTTATTGGAGTCAAGGCTCTGGTTATGTGTCAGATATTCCCCTGTCGCATAATTCTTCAGGTCATATCCGTTTTCTATAAGTTCTCCGTTAGCTGCATTATCTGCCTGTACGATATCCCAAAGGAAATTATCTCCCAGTGCCGTCAGCTCGTCTTCCTTTGCAGGTGTCGATATTGACTGGTATACAAACTGGCTGTTAGCATTGCTGTTGGAAGCATCCTTTTCAACACCTACTGCCTGTCCGTTTACTACTAAATATCTGAGTCCTGATCCGAAGGATACCAGTCTTATGCCCCCGCACGCATCCTTGGCATTTTCTGTTACCTCTACGAATCTTACAAATGCTCCGGTATTATTTACCGTAAAGAGGTTCGAACTTCCTGATGTGTAAGATGTCGTGGTATCAAACAGCAGCTTAGTACTTGAACCTTTGTTGGTCAGGATTCCATCGCTGCCATATGTCCATATAGCATTGTTGTCATTTACTCCATCAGCATAGTACAGATTTCCGCCGCTTCCGCTGGAGCTGCCTCCTAGACCGCCCCAACCACTGCTGCTTGAGCTGTTCTTCTTGGCTGCAAGGTATTTGCCTGTTCTATTGTTCTTAAACGCCCATCCGCCGTTTACAGAATCGGCCGTGAATATCATATCCGATGCGATGGTTCCTTCTATCGCATTGCCGATTACTGCTACAGGTCTTCCTGAAAGGCCTATATACTGTGTGGTTGAACTTGGCCATCCTGAACTTGTCGTAATCGAATATCCTGAATTAGTCCTGGAATCTACGGCATATCCGCCACAATAGATGATATACTGGGTATCTTCCTTGATTGTAGATGCCATAGTCACCTTCTGTGCAGTTCCCGTATATTCTACCGGAATACCTTTTTCAACTATATGTCCGCATTCCGTACACAGTTTATCTCCAGTATATCCCTGGATATCAGGTGTTGCGGTGATTGCGTTGACGGTTACTATAGAACCTGACGGATGTTTGCAGCTTGCCGTATCGGTTACTGTATGTCCCTCAAGCAACGTTGTACCGCAGTCTGCACATACGATATCTCCTGTATAAGCTGTTCCCGCGAAGGTCTGATCCCACGGAACATAAATAGTCTTATGCTTATGTGAACAATTTTCCGGAGTATTGAATGTATTGATTGCATTCATAATCTGGGATGCGATATACTCATGTCCCTCATGTCCCGGATGTGTTCCGTCGTAGCTTCCGGATACATCGATCTGTGAGATATCTGCAAATCTGTAGTTGGTATCATCACAGTGTCTGCTCTCATACTGCATGAAGTAGTTTTCATAATCTACAAGGATATTGGAAGAGTCATTGAAGAGTGTCTCAAATGCACTCTTTCCGCCTGCAGATTCTCCTGCTATCCTCTCCATACCCTGAACGAGCTGTCTGAGTGTTCCTATAGTACTGTCAGGTGTCTCATTCTCGATGATATATCTCATCGGGTTGTAGGTTCCGACTGCTATGATGTCAGGATGACGTACGTCTGTCCTGCTATCCTCTCCTCTCTCATACTCTTCCTCATGGAGAGCATAGATGGTATCGATGATTTCGTCGAAATATGTGGTGAAATGCTCCAGTGATTCCTCCAGTCCGCTTGAAAGAGCATCCATGAGCCCTGAATATACAGATACACCCTCCTCATCAACATCCAGTTCAAGGGCAATAAGTATTATTGCCAGCAGTGCAGCCGCAAGATTGGAATCATCAGGATTTTCCTGAGCGTCGAGAATGATATCTAACAGATACTCATAGTATTCAAGCGTTCCCTGCTGGGGAACATTGGATTGAGGCTGCTCATCTCCGTCTGCTGCAAGGACCTCGCCGTCTGCTGCAACTTCTTCAAGTATATCTTCAGCCTCTATTTCTTCTTCAGCTTTTACTTCTGCAGGAGCTTCCTCTGCAGATTCCCCTGCAAGTTCAATCTCTTCGACAGCTTCCTCATCAGCCTTGATCTCTTCTGCCGATTCAACCGACTCTGTCTTATCTGCTTCTGAAATCTCTTCCTCTGCTTCTGCTCTGAGGAATACTTCTTCAAGGATTTCTTCAGTGATTTCCTCTTTATCTGTATCAGCTGCAATACCTGTTTCGGCTGCATCTTCGAATGTTTCCTCTGCCTTCGATATTGACTCGGCTTTTACTTCTGCCTTTACTTCTGCTGCTTCTTCAGCAATTTCATCCTCAACCTGTGCCTTGGCCCAGTTCCAGTTCCAGCCGCCGCCTCCGCCGCCGCCGATTACGATATCTGTTCCGGGAAGCTTGCCACCATTATCTCCAAGGAAATTCTCAGCCTTCTGCATAAGAGTACTGAGGATCTCATTACATCCAAGTTCAAGAGAAATAATATCCGCCTTCTTGATCTCATCAATGAACTGCGGATGATAGCTTACCAGATTGTCTCTGCTGGTTCCGCATCGTCCGGCAAGCCACTCATCCGTATACTCATCACCGTATTCACGATCACCTGTCAGAAGGATCATGAACTCAGGGGTTCTCATACCCTCGATAGCTCCCATGAATCCTTTGGCGATAGGCTGCCGGATAGAGATTATGTCAGCATATGAACCGGTCGAAAAACCCTGATTCTTAAGACCACTCTTAATCTGAGTCAAGCCCTTTGCCTTTCGTTCTGCTTCGATTGTTGCCGATAATTCTTTGTCCTGGATACCTCTGTATCCGCCCTCCATACCGTATCCGGCGGTTACTGAAGTGCCCCATGGCATGTAATACTTGTATTCTGTCTTTTTGGACGCATCCGGATTCTCAGAAGCCGCGAACGCCGGTGCAACAGAAGTAACAACCATTACAACTGATAAAAGTACTGCCAAAAATTTCTTCATGTTGTGCCTCTCTCCTTGCTTTATTGTATCTAACTGATAATATCCTTTGTAAATACTAATATATTATACGAATGACCTCACATAAATGTTATTAAGTAATTATAAACATTTAATAAACTTCTATGCTGTCAACTGCGATATTAGTTTCTATGATATGAACCTTGATTTCATCACCTGTCAGCGGCTCTTTTGCAAGTATATTGTAATTTACTTTTGCATTGACAGTAAGCGGCATATCTTTTCTGAATCTGAACCATGCAGGTATCTGTCTTGATGATACATCAGGATTGTCTACAAACTGTTTCTGAACAAGTTTTTTAACCAGTTCTATACAGTCCTGTCTGTCGGGAACATATCCTCCCTCCAGAACTACATTGGCTATTGATACATTACCGTATTTGCTTTCGTCGAATATCGGTGACAGGATGCAGTACTGTATGCCCGGATAACCCTTGATGATATCCTCGACCTCATATGGTTTTATCTTATACCCGTCAAAACGTGTGATCGATCTGTCGCTTCTGGTAAGGAAGGTCATGATTCCGTCTCTGTTCATCTGTGCAAGATCGCGGGTAAAGATAAACCTCTCTCCGTCATAATATGCACTCGGAACGATCTCTACTCCATCCAGAACTCCTGGAGTTACTGCCCCAGAAGAAACGATGAGTTCTCCTTCAATATATTCCTGTCCTTCTTCAAACTTTATAAGCTCCTTGGTATTCGGATCAACAATACCGTAATTGGTAAGCGGAAGCGGGATACCCATAGACGCTTCATAATTATAATTGCGTGTTGCATAGGATGCTGTACCGCAGATCTCGGACATTCCGTGTCCCTTTGTCAAAACACATCTTGCTCCACGCTGTTTCATAAATCTGTTAAGTCTTGCCTCGTCCTCGGCTTCCATAGCATCACCGCCGAAGATAACCAAAGTCAGACAGGACAGATCCGCATTAATTATAGCGGGATCCTTCTCCATTGACAGAAGCCATGAAGGAACTGAAACCAAAACCTGAGGTTTATACTTAACTATCAGTTTTCCGAAGTTCTTTGCATCAAATTCCGGAATCTGTATCAGATTTGCTCCTGAACACAATCCGGTATGAACCATGGTTCCCAAGCCGAAAGCTGCAAAATAAGGAAGAATATGCAGCGCACGGTCTTTTTCCTGAAGGATTACATTAGCGCCTGTAATCTGATGAGCCAGGCTGTTGAGATTATCATGTGTCACTACGATAGGCTTCGGTTTCGAGCTGCTGGTTCCCGATGTATGGACAATAGCAGCCAGTTTTTCCTCAGAGTAAGGAATCTCCTCCGGTATCGTAACATCCTTGGCGGATGCTATCAGATCATACAGGTCAACCAGCTCCACAGGCGAATTCTTCTTCGCCTCTTTGACCATCTTATCCATCGACTGAGTCTTGGCCAATGTCCTTAGTGTTGTCTTGAATCCGTTAAAGCTTATACTTTCTGCCAGATAATTGAGTTTACCGCTGATTCCCAGTGAAGAAGTTGCACTTACCAGAACAATCTGCTCAACTCCGAGTTCTTTTAATTCGTTCTCTATAGGCTTAAGCATCGCCAGATAGCACTGTTCCAGTGATACCAGATATTTTGCTTTTTCCGTCTTGAAGGTGTCCAGAACTTTCTTTGCACTTATAGTAAAATCCACACTGTCAGGTCTTGGATCAATGTAATCTGCAACCGCACCGATTCTTGCTCCGCCATAGAGCAGATAAGCCGTCTCCGGAATATTCGGCATAAGATACATTATCCTGTCATCAGGCTTAACTCCAAGCTTCAACAATGCCTTTGCCGCCTCATCAACATGTTCAAAAAATTCATCATACTTGATTTCTTTACCGAGATATGAAAATGCCGTAAGCTTACCGAAATACCTGGTTCTCCTGCGCATATAAGAATAAATGTCTGTCTTAGGAATCGGTTTATTTACAAATTCTTCATCATAATACTTCATCCAAGGCTTATCCTTTGTAGGATAACCAGTCAATTCCTTTCTCATTACCTTTTACCCCTCTCAAAACAAAACTCTTTATTACCTGACAATCATTATTCAGAATGTTGCCGTATAAACACAATTTTCATTTCCTATCGGATAATCCACAACTCCGAATGTCTGTATCAGTTTATTTATTGAATCCTGATTCAGTATCCTTCCGTATGTCGCATCATGCTGATCGCTGATCTGCAGATAGATTCTCAAATCTCCGCATTTGTAGTATCCCGATTTATTTCTCATCATTCCGTATTTTCTGTTTGTGGAATCGGTCTCGAATGAATAATAATAACCGTTCTTGTCTCTGACAAGATTTGCGGCAACCATAGATCCGTCGGCACCGACTATATACCAGACATCGTTGCCATTGGCAATAACATCATTATCACATATCCAGGAATTGACAACTATGTTGCCTGCGCTGTTTCTGATTTTCCATGCACCGTTTGTATCAACAAACCAGTTGTCTGAATACTGTTTTGCAGCCGTGTAGGTTGTCGTAGTTGCCACTCCGCCTCCTACCGAACTGCCTGAGCTGCCTCCCGAGCTGCCGCCTGATGACTTCTTAACCAATGAAATAGTATGTACCCTGGTTACATTTTCAAATGTATAGCTGCCTGTAACATTTTCATCACGTACGGCATCGACCAGAAGGTATTTAACATTGTTCTTATTATATGTAAATGTTATGCTTTCTCCCATGCGAACTTTAACCGATCCTGAAGGAGTCAGACCATCTCCGGCCTGAATAGTAAATTCTCTTCCCTTGAATACTACTTCAAGTGTCTGATCCTCTGTTACATTTGAAAACGTGTAGTAATAATCTGTAGGAAGCGGGAATTTGTCACCATTAATGAATATCTTGTCGACTTCATAATCTTCATCAGGGTCGAAAGAAAATCTCTGTACTGATCCTTCTTTGATTTCAAAATCGCCTGACGGAGTGACTGATCCGTGCTCGCCGCATATTACATGAATAATGTGTGTCTTTATCCAAGTTGGCACAACATCTGTATCCTCAGGGAATGAAGAATCAACAGTTACCTTTGTTTTTGTACCTTTGATAACCCATCCGTCAAATGCATAGCCTTCCTTTACGGGATCTTTCGGAAAATCATCCATACTGATTTTCCAGTTGCTTTCCGTTGTAGACGGTGTCGCCCAAAGTACTGTCGCATCCTCATCCGTATAGAAATTCACCTGGTGAGGCACCTCATTCCAGTATGCAACCAGTTCTACATCTTCATTAAAGAAGACATTCCCATCGACCACTTTACCGTTTTCCAGACGTCTCCATCCGTCGAACTCATAGTTGTTTCTCTCAACTACCGGCATTTTATCACCGATACTGGCGAATCCGCTTGAGTTTCTTTCCAGCTTAAGTACATAAACATCCGAACCTTCTTCCGGAGTTTCTCCCGATACAAAGGTTCCTCCTGACGGATTAAATGTGATATTGACATATCTGGATATGGTTTTATATTTTGCCGTATATTCCGCATCTCCGGTAACATATGCCAGTACCGGTTCCCAGTCAAGGAAGGAATATGTATTTTCCCCGTCAGCAGGTCTGGTCGGTACAGCTCCGTCAGCATCATATATCGGCACAGAACCATACTCTACATCTTTATCTGTCTTGAGTATCTCTCCGTCCCAGTTTTTCCAGACTACGTCATACTTCTGCAATGTTCCAGTATATGTTGCCTTATATGTTACATTTTTGGATACCGTTGTTATATCAGGGCTCCATTTATCAAATGTATAGATATACTGTGCATCCTCCTCTCTGAACGGAGTCTGACCTTCATATGAAGGTGTGGCACCGTAAGGAACATCCTCATCTTTTTCAAGCTCTGTGCCGTCCCAGTCTACCCATGTTACTGTATAGTGGTTCAGTTCCTCAGTATACGTTGCTGTATATGTCACATCTTCTGTTACTTCGGTAACTTCCGGATACCATTTATCAAAATTATATGTAAACTGCGCATCGGCCTTCTTGGTCGGTGTTGTTCCTGTATATTCAGGCACTGTGCCTTCCGGTACATCTTTGTCAGTTTTAAGCACTTTCCCGTCGTCATTCTTCCATGTAACTGTATACGACGGTGTTGCCGATTCTTCTTCCGGTTCTTCAGTCGGCTCTTCAATCAGCTCTTCAGAATCATCTGCCTGATAGAAATCTGTTTCTGTTTTTGTCTCAACAGCTCCATCCTCAATCGGTTTCTCTGCTGCAAATGCACTGAAAGTAGATGTCATCAGCATAGCAACAGCAAGAAGAAGAGAAAGTTTTGTTTTTAAAGTCTTCATTTTGATTTTCCCCCATCAAATGCGTAACGTTCACAATTGTATCACAAGAAATACAATGAGTCTACCCAAATTTTATATTATTCTACCCATGCTCCGGTGGCATCAATTGCATACCCATCCGGTGTGTTGCAGGGTCCTATAAGCATTGCACCAAGCAAATCATTGGCGACATTATTAAAATAATAGTATTTTTCTCCTATTTTCTGCCATCCGGTTAACATAAATCCATTGGCATCAAAGCAGAATGCTGCGGCATTGCCATCGCTCATAAGTATACATACCATACCATTCCTGGCTGGTTGTCCGTTTTCCATAGTAAACAGCCAGTTGCTGCCGTTTGTGATCCACTGTCCTTTCACCGGTACCAGTCCTTCCGGCAGCATAGTCACCGGTGCGCTTAATATTGCAGTTCCCATCATGCAGCATCCGTTTGCCATCCTGTTAATCGGAACAGGTGCTGCTGATGAAGGTCCGCTGCCTCCTCCTGAGCTACCGGAACCCGAACCTCCACCTGAGCCTGATCCGCCGCCCGAGCCGGAACCACCGCCCGAGCCTGAACCGCCACCTGCTTTTTTAACGGTAACGGGTTTTCTGTCTCTTTCTTTTCCGTTATACAGGAGTATAATGTCAGCGTTCCCCGCTTTTACACCCTTTATTTTCATGCCATCTGCGTCAGAGCTTACAGTGAAAATGCTCTCATCGGAAGACTTCAGTTCCAGCAGTGAATCGTCCAGAATCATACCCTGATCATCGATTTTAACTGCTGCTGTTTCCCCTGCTTTTACAGTGTACTGCACTGCAGTAAATCTATAAGCATTCAATGTCAGCGCATGTATTCTGTATGACATTCCTTTATTCGAACTTACATTTTCCCACTCTCCCGAAGGACTCTTTCTGTAGCTGTAGTCCTTTGCCACATCATTCCAGAAGCTATAGTATCCTGCCGGACTGTATGTTTTAGAAGAGAAAACATTAATACTCGAATTACTCTTTGTCAGACTGAACACTATCGAAAACCACTGTCCTTTATTGATTTTTACGGTCTCGGGTAATTCAAACATCTTGATTCCCGCTGTATATGTGGTTCCTCTGACCGGCTCTGTCAGCATTGCCTTGCCGTCCTGCGGATTCTTCATCGGGTCATCGCTCACGTATATCTGGATGGAATATCCTACCTGCGGAGTATTCATAGCACATGTAACTGCGGTAAGAACTTCATCCTGCTCTGCATTGTATATGTTTGAGATAGAAGATCCTGAGTCCAGGCCATCCAGGAAAGCCGATGCAAATCCTCCGCATCCGTCGTACTGATAATTATTCTCGTATGTATCTGCCGGAACAAACGATGCCGCAAGAAAATCACCCAGGGACTGTTCTTCATAGCTCATCCAGAAGTATCCCTCATTGCCCCAGTTGGGACCCCATGAATTTCTGATAAGCCATGCTCCGTCCTTTTCCGGTTTCCCCGGATCATCCGAAAAATTATCTTTAGAGAACCCGTCATCCCATCCGACAATCAGTACATTATGGTTTTTACCTGTTTTCCAGTTCGGATTGTAAAATGCTTTTGTACCTGTTTTGGTATAACCGCTTGCATCCTCCGGCGAATAATAAGCGCAGGATACTGCACCGTTCTCCATAATGGTCTCTTTGATCAGATTCGTATTCCCGGCCGGAATGATCTTGGTCTCATAAAGTCTCGGAGACTCACCATACGCATACTCCGATGACACTCCGTCCTCTATCAGCTTTTCCATATCTTCATATGGAGCATTTGCTTCATCTGTTATTCCCATCCAGGTTGACATAAGTAACATTCCTTCATCCGCATTGCCTCCGGTGTCAGACCATCCAAGCGATTTGCGGCTTTCGGGAAGATCCTGATAATCATAAGTCACCAGATTGAGCGGATCAGCAATCCCGTTCTTGTTCAGCATAAAATATGCAAATGCCGCCTCTGAATAATCAGGATTTTCTTCATATCCTTTCATAATCATCGAAATCTCCGCCATGCCCAGCGAAGTAAAAGCCCAGCACATGTTATAGCTTCCCTGATTTTCAACCTCTGGGAGATTATACTTATCTGCCGTGCTGTAAGCTGCCGGCAGTCCCGATGCAGCCTTAAGCAGCTTTCTCAGCGGCTCCTCGTCATTGTCAGGTGACATATATCCGTAATTGTCTCTGGCTTCCGGGGCATCCTGATTTTCCTCATTTTTGACATCATTGTCAGCTTTTTTACCCAACAATGTATATTCCGTATCTTCAGCAGCTGATTCTGCCTCGGATTCAGTTGCACCCACTGTTTTTATCAGGATTTCAGCTTCATTGATCCTATCAGACTCTTCTTCCTGCTTCTCCGCAAATTCCGACTCAGCTTCTATAATGTCTGAATCCGTATTCCGGGCCGCATATGAAGGAAAGATCTGACACGCTGTAATCATCACAATCAATGCAATTGATACTATTCTCTTCTTCAAAACTGCACCTCTCTCCTGTTTCTTTTATTGCCTGCTGAATAATAATCTTTTATTGACACATCTGAGTGTTTGATATATAATATCGATTGCCTTTTTGGAAGGCAATCGGGGTGTGGCTCAGTTTGGTAGAGTACCTGGTTTGGGACCAGGGGGCCGCAGGTTCGAACCCTGTCACCCCGATTCAAATTCTGATCAGTTTACGGTTCACCGTAAACTTTTTTATTTCCTTCTATAAATATATACGAAGGACTCGCTCAAATCGCTACTCATTCTGTATAAAAGCATCCGGAATAAAAACTCTTCCGCAAATGCTTATGCCGTGCAGCATCAGTCATTATCATCCCGTTTTACCGCAACAACTATAAATCTGCCGCTTCCATCCGCAAAAACATATGAGCAGGTTGATAGCGTGATAAGCTGCTGACCATACTCAGGTGTAATCCCTGTATCGTAAAAAGAATCTTTCTTCATATGACTGACATACTCATCATACTGGTCTTTTGTAAGTTTTCCGCCGTATTTATAGTACTTAAAAACGCCCTTGACGCTTTCCTCATAAACCTGTTCACGGCACACGGCTACTACATCGTATTCCCCGTCTTTTTCAACCGTATCTAAATAAATAACCGGATGTTCTTTATAAAAGCTTTCCTTTTTATAATCTGACAATTCTCCGAACATGGACCCGTTATTAAGGTGATGTCCGTGAATCATTATATTATCGCTTTCAAGATCACATCCTTTACCTATATATATTGCTCCGTTATCATTGTATCTTCCGTAGAAATCCCGGTGAAGATAATAATTAGGATCTTCAGGTCTAAGCATAACCGGATAGTCTATCCTGGTATCAGGTATATATATCCATGCCGCAAAATCGGAATTCTGTCTGATTACCTCTACAAAGCGGCTCTTATTATCTTTGGTTTTGTCTACGGATATATTTACTTCCTGACTTTCAGTTGCATTCGGCGTTGCTTCAGCTGCCGGCGTCTGCTCTTCCGAAGAGCTTTGCCCGACTGTGTCTCTGTGTTCAACTGTTTCAGCCAGTTTTTCGTACTCCTTCTGCACGGAATTCATTTTTATGGTTTTTCCGGCAAATTTAATAATCGCAAAAACTAAAACCGCAGAGAAAACAACCAGTAATACTATATATATGATTTTTTTATTGTTTTTCATGTTTTTGCTGCTTTCATCAGATTTGTTCCGAATAAAGTCGGATTTTATTGTTTGTTTAATAGTATAACTGCTTTGATAATTAAAAGAAACGGTATTTCGATACTTTAATGTAATATTAAAGGTTTTTACAGAACACATACAATAATAAAAAAATAATAAATTACAAAAAAGAACTGCAGTTTTTTCTGCAGCTCTGTTTATTTTATATTGTTGTTCAATACTCTGATTCCGCTCAGATATCCGCCCGGTGTACCGTCCAGGGCATAAATATTTCCTTCCGTAATATGTGCATACAGCTTGACATCATCTATATAACACGAAACCGTCGAAGATATCCTGATACTATCCTTACATTGTCTTCCGAAGTCAATATCAACCGTCTGTGTGCCGGGTCCTACAGTCACGCTTTTACTGATTCTTCCGGCTGTGACCGTAATTTTCCCGCTTTCTGCCGAATCGACTGTCAAACGTGCTTTTGTACTGAGGGAATTTCCGAAGCCTCTGCCTGTCAGATCCTGAGAAATGCTGCCTCCCGGATTCAGATGCATCTTATTGTTTCCTCCGATATTCTCAATCGAAGCTTTGCTTACGCTCCAGCCTTTTGTTCCCATTCCGAATTCCGGATTATAAATAATGCTGTCTGCATAATCTTTGTAAGTCCATAGTCCGTACCCTGTCGTCCTTGAACTGAACACATCGGCCATACCGGCAAGATAGGCATTTACATCTGATACTTTAGCAATATTCTCATATCCCGGAGTTGTCTCCATATACAAAAACTGATCGACAAATACCGGTTTGCCCGCCGCCTGAACCCTTCCTATCAATGCCGAGCTCATAGCCGCTGCATCCCCCGGAGAGATTATACTTCCGTCAGAATATCCCATGGCCGCCGTGATGATGGTCGAGGAGTATGAGGCGTTACCGCATCCGTATGTTTTCTCGTGGGAGTAAGGTTTTCCTCCCGACATATCATCAAAGAGCCTGACCTCCATGGAGAGATCCGGAAATACCTGCTGTGTCTGAGTAAGCAGTTCCATAAGTTTGCGATCCATCTCTTCATATCCGGAACATTCTGATGCCAGCGAAGTCCAGAAATCCTCCCATGTCAGAAAAGCACCGGCAAAATTGGAATGTGCGGAACAAAGATTATAAACTCTTTCCGCATACTTTAACCATGCCGACCTTGCGAGTCTGCTGCTGAAAAGACTGTTGAACCGGCTCATCGGTGAACTGTGATCAGCATAATCCCAGGTATATCCAAGCCGCAGCATTACGGACAGTCCGCAGTTTCCGGCACGGGTTATCATCTCATCCAGCTTTCCCAGAGCGGCTTCGTCAAAGCTTCCGTTTGAACCGGGTTGTATCTCTCTCCATGGAACGCAATAGATTACCGTATTAAAACCGTCTGCTTTGATTCGCGCAAAGTCTGCCTCCGCCTGAGCATGCTCGCTGTTCAGGAAATTAACCGGCCATTCGTTTCCGAAATATGTTACCGCTTTTGTTTTTGCATATGCTCTGTCTGACCTTCCCAGTATCAGAAATCCCATAAGCAGGAAAAATGTGATCATTCTAAGATTGATTTTCATCTTCGGTTTAATCCTTTTTAGATATATAGGTCTGACCTTATCAAGCAATACATCGTATATCAGCATCATTACAACCATGATTACATAATATACCAGATTCACCGCCATGCTCACAGAGTTTATCTCGGCAAGCACTGCCTGCAGTTTAAGCACATAACACAGTATGAAGTACATTAAACCGATAGCCACAGAAAATACTGCCAGTTTTGCCGCAATACAGAGTATCTTTGGTTTTATTTTCTCCAGTATCGGTTTGAGCATCGGATAGTATCCCACAAAAATGTAAAATGCAGCCGATTCCTTCTCTGCCAGCAGTATCGCCGACAGCAATGATACCGTGAGCCATACCATCCAGCCCCACTTCAGTCCGAGCTCATCAATGACAGGTATCAGAAAAATGCCTGCAAAAAGCGGCGATGCATATACAAGCATCGGTAAAAAACTGCTCAGCGACAAGATGGCCACACTTAGTGCGGCCATCAAACCACTGAATGCAATTTTGAAACTTATTTTAATAGTACTCACCCGGTACAACGAGTACCAGATCACTTATCGGGTAGCTTGCACAGGGATGAATCTCACCGCACTGTTTATCTGCCCAGCGTCTTCCGTCAGTCTCTTCGGGAATGAAAACCTCACCGGAAACAAGTCTGGAACGGCACCATCCGCATTCACCGCTGCGGCAGCGTGAAGGTGCTTTGATTCCTGCTCTCTCGATTGCTACAAGCACAGGCTCATTGGCAACGGCATCGATAACTGTCTCTGTCGCACCCTGACGTACTGTAACCTTAAATACTTTATCCTTTTTGTCCTGAGGATATCCCGGCTGTTCCCAGACTTTTTTGGTTGCACCAAGAAGCTCACGACGTACATGTTTTCTGTCGAGCCCGAGTTTTGCAACTTCACCTGCTGCAAATCTGTACATTGCCTCCGGTCCGCAGATGAATACGCTGTACTCATCAGCAGGAGCATATTTCTTAATCAGCTCTGCAGTAATAAATCCGTTTTCATATCCATCCTTAATCTCATCGGAAAGAACATGCACAACCTTAACCTTCGGACAAACTGCTGCGATCGCATCAAGCTCTGACTTGAAAAGGATGGCGCTTTCCGTTTTGCTTCCGAACAGGATCGTAAGATTGAAATCTTCAATTCCGTCACGGATAGCATATGCCATTGAAAGGAAAGGTGTGATTCCCGAACCGCCTGCAAGCGCAATAACATTCTTTGAATCACGAAGCGACTCATAGTAGAACTGTCCCTGTCCGTCAGATCCGATCACTTCATCTCCGACCTTAAAGTTATCAAGCATCCAGTCAGCTGCAAATCCTCCTGGATTCTTCTTTACCGTGATTGCCAGTTTTCCCTCCAATGCCCACTTGGGTGAAGATGAAATTGAATACGGACGTGTTACGAAGCTGTCGCCTATCGGAAGCTTAAGAGAAATATACTGACCTGCTCTGAAATAAGCTGCAGGCTGTCCGTCAGCTCTTTTGAATATAAAGGTTTTGGCATCAGCATCGGCATGATCAATGATTTCACTGATCACAAGTTTCTGATAATCCGGATGCATTGCTTTGGCAAAATTGTTGATCGGGTAATCTGCCGTAATCTCTTTTGCAGGAGCAGCATCGATTGCCTGCTGACGTGTCTTGCCGAGGTTAGCAAATTTAAGCATATCAAGGAGTCCTATAAGACCTACTTTTACATTAAGTGCCATTATTTGTTACCTCCTTCCTTGAGTTCGCTGCAGGCCATGGCAGCGCACATATCTCCGTTGATCCATGTTGATGAATATCCGTCACCTCTGAAGGAAGCGGCTCCGATATGGCGAAGTCCCTTGATCGGGAATTCCTCCGGAATCATCATCATACGTGCAAGCATAGCATCCCATCCGCCGAGGTCATATCCGTAGGTGGAGCCCTCAGGTGTTCCGAGGTATCTTGCAAATGTCATAGGTGTTGCTATCTCGACTTCCTCGATATAAGGCTCGATGTCAACACCGTACTTCTCCTTCATGGTCTTTAAGCACTTCTTTGCAATCTTATCTTTAAGCTTGTAGTAATCTTCGGGTTTAACCTTATTCCAGTCATCCGGTCCGTACATTGAGGTGAAGCTGCATACACAGGTTCCCTCAGGCGAGAAATCAGGAATAAGAGTATTGTAGCAAAGCAGTATCGTAAAATCGTTTGTATCAATGTGCTTAAAGCTTTCGAACTCTTTACGTGTATCGCTGGTTCCGGGGAAGAATACTGTATAATCCTTGATTCCCAGTTCTTCAGCTGTCTTATTGAGAGCAAAGTAGCACACGAACATTCTTGCGGAATAGTTGTGATTGCGGGCTGCGGAAAGCTTTTTCTCCCTTTCCGGAACCAGCTCCTTCGGCATCATTTTCGCATAAATGATATCGGGGTTAATGTTGGCAAGTACCTGTTTGCACTCTACCGTACCGAGACTTGTCTTAACTCCGCAGATATGATCTCCGTCAAAAAGGAACTCCTCCGCTCTGCAGTTGAACCATGCTTCTCCGCCGAGCTCATAGAATCTGTTCATGAATGTCATCGAAATTTCATGTGACGTATGATGTGGAATGACAGCCCTTCTGGTGATGTACATATCAATCATATTGCCGAAGTGCAGGAAGTTGATCTCATCCAGCGGAACTCCCAGATAGCACCAGTATACAGAAAGAATATCTATGGCTTTGTCCGGAAGCTTGATTGCTTTTTTAAGAACAGTAAGCGCCGGATAACCGCAGGTCTTAAGTGTATTCGGGAAATGCTCCTGCATATACTTGGAATCGTTCGGTGTTCCGTCATTCATGTACTCTACAGCTGCCCTTACTTCCTCGAAAAGATCAAAGAGCGTATTCATCTTCTCTCTTGTTCCCGGTACATACTCCTCCATCTTGTCGATGAATGCCTCGCGACCTGTCGGCATGGAAATATCCATCGGTGAACCGTCGGAATACTTTGAGATGCAGCGATAGCAATCCGGAACCGTGATCCAGTCCACATCAATACCGTTTCTCTCCATCATTCGTCTTACATGCCCTTTGTTGTCATCCGGACCGAAGTCACAGATTTCATGGACACTTGGGTCGAATTCAAACCTTCCTCTCCTGAAGCTGGACGCACATCCGCCGGGGAGGTTGTGCTGGTCGATCAAAAGTGTCTTCTTGCCCTCGCAGACAGCTTTTACTGCAGCACTTATGCCGGCGTTTCCTGCTCCAACAACCACTACATCGTACTTTGTTGCCATAAAGCCTCTCCTTTCTTTAATATCTCAATTCTTCTTTCGTAGAATTTGAGAGAATCATTGTATTTATAATATTCATCGCATCCGTATCTTGCTATGAATCTTGATGAATAATATCCCATAGTAAGTTCTGTAACCAATATAAGCATCTCCTGCCCGTCACCGAAAACTTTTTCTATGAAACAGAACAGATTGCCGAGTCTTGTTCCCGCCGTACCGGCTTCCGATTTCATTTTTTCAACCATAGCATCGTAATCCGCTTTGACGGTCTGAAAATCCGACTGTGATGTGATGTGTCTGTTCAGAAAGCCAAGCACTGCCTCATATCTGTCTCGATTGTCAGATGAGAGGACTCCCATCTTGCGGAAACGATGATATAGAGTCTCCTCCTCCGATGTTGCCTGCCTGATGTCTTTTCCGGATTTAACCTCTTTCAGTACCTTCAGCAGTTCGGTGACGATGTCCTCCTGCTTCATAACGGAGGACAGCCCGGCATTTACACTGTCCATGAGAAGTCCGAGCAGGCTTAGTCTTTCGTCAAACTCCGCCGCCTGAGCTCTTTTCTCTATTTCCTGCGGAGCCCTGCCTGACAGTATCTCTTCTATCTGATAATCGGATTTATACTTGTTGTACAGATCATAATATGTCGCAAAGTCCTCGGATATCACCGGATTCTGGATATACTGCTCGATCAGCTTGCGGTCCACCCCGATTCCTCTTTGTTCGTAAAGTTTAATGATATCACTCAGATCTATCCATCCCCGGGCAGTCACGAAATTCTTACCGTCAACAGTTTCTTCAATCTTATAAAAATACTCTTTTCTGATATCAAGATATGTAAGTATAGCCGCATGAGCACCGTGTTTATACGCATATGCTTTCCACGCGTCATAGTCAGGCTTAATGTCAACTTTTTTAAGTCTGTCCCAGGTGACTATATCAAACTCCCTGGCGCTTCTGTTATATGCTATAGGATTTCCCGCCGTCACTACTATCCAGCCGTCAGGAACCTTATGCCGTCCGAATGTCTTGAACTGCAGAAACTGCAGCATAGTCGGCGTAAGTGTCTCCGATGCACAGTTTACTTCATCGAGAAACAGTATGCCCTCTCTAAGTCCCGTATCCTCCATACAGTCATAGACCGATGAGATGATTTCACTCATCGTATATTCGGACACATCATATTCATCATTACCAAATCTTTTATGGACGATCTTTGGAAGTCCAAGTGCAGACTGTCTGGTATGATGAGTTATGGAATACGAAACCAATCCCAGACCCAGCTCCTCCGCAACCTGTCTGACTATCGCGGTCTTACCGATTCCGGGAGGGCCCATCAGAAAGAGGGGTCTCTGCTGATCTGATTCCAGCACATAGTTACCGTTCTCATCCCGTGTGGAATACGCCTTTATAGTGTTATATACCTGTTCTTTTGCTTCGGCTATATTCATAATTCGAATTCTCCTGTGTCACCGCCGTCTTTTCCTCTAGCACTTAAGAGCATGGCGACTATTTCAGTTTCTTTCCTCAGGTTTGCTTCCTCTATATATTTTCCGATATTTTCCTGCCTTAAAAGCTTCTCCGAAACCAGCCCGCTCATCGCCGCGGTGTTGTTGAATTTAAGTATACGTTCCATGATGAGTGCTTCATTTTCCGATATAAATGCCCGCGCATGCCTGCTTGTTTTTTCTCCGTGTTTCGACGGGCAGGTGCACCACAGAAGTGTGAACAGCAGTTCTTCCGGCGGATTGCATACCTGCGGATATCCCACTGCAACATACCCTTCCAGCAGCTTCGGGCATCCTACAAATGCATCAAGTCCGATAAAAGTCTTTTCTCCGGGTACTTCTATATATTTAAGATCAGGGCATGAAAAAAATGCTTTCTCACCGATCAGTTCCAAAGTTTCCGGAAGGATTACGCTTTCAACTCCGCTTTCCCCGAAAGCCTCTTCGCGGATAAACTTAAGTGTCTGAGGAAATCCGACTTTTTTCAGGTTCGTGCACCCGAAAAAAGCTACCTCACCTATATCCTCAGTTCCCTCCGGAATCACGAACTCTGTCAAAGCATCATTCTGCGCATATGCTCCCGGCTTTATAATATTATCGCCCGAATCTGTCATTTAATATATCTTCCTCTGCAAGATAAAGCTTCATGGCCCAGTCCGGTGTCCATACATCCGACAGGCCGTCATCATGTATGATAAATGCCACATCATAATCCGGCTTCTCACCGGGAAATGTACCCTTACCATCCGTGAAATAAAGCACTCCCCGTAAATCCGTCAGCTTCTTCTGTGCCACCAGTTCATCCACATACGCGAATACAGGTCGGAAATCGGTCTCACCAAGACCCTTTATCTCCATCTCTTTAAGATACCTGTCGAAATCCTCCTTGCAGGTAATATATGCAGCATCCCGGATCCTGTCATCACACTGGATTATATACATATTGACCCTGGTACTGAAACTCTCCTGCTTCGCCAGTATATCATGCGTATGCTGTACAAACTTCTGAACCACTTCGCCCTCGACACTTCCCGAAGTATCAATCGCAATCACGAAATCACGTATCTTGTTCTGGTCCCTGTACTCCAGCGGTTCGATAAGAGGAATGTTTCCGTACAGCTCAAGTCCGTACGTGTAATAATTATTGTCGAACTCCTCGTCCGACAGCTTCATGACTTCCCCGTGAACTCCGAAATGCCTGAGAAATTCAGTATAGTCATGCTTTACTCTGTTGATATCCCTGAGATTCTGAGTCAGAGCACTGTCATCTCCTATCACAAGTTCAAGCTCCGTCTCCATTCTCTTTGAGATTTTTTCCCAGAGTTCATTTAAATCAATATCCGACTCGGCCGCATTGGCCGAATGTCCTGTTCCGAACCAGATACTGTGATCATCTCCCGTGAACGGAATACGGTTTTCAATCAGTTCTGCGTCAGGGATTTTTTTGTCAAGCAGCCATCGGTAGATACGTTCTGCTGTAAGAGCCGGCAGCTCCTGTTTGAGCACGGTTGTAAATCCCTGCTGTGCACTCATCCTGCGGCAGTCCAGCATCGGCTGGGACAGTTCGTTGATCGCATTTTCAACCGCGATATCACAGGCGAGATTCCACGCATTTTTATCTATTTCTTTCCCGACAAAATAATGCCTGAAGACACAATGCAGGATACTGTGCAGGAGATTTCTCGTTACTGCCGTCGGCTCGGTCTGATACATGTTAATGACAAACCATGGGCTGTAAAGTATATTTCTTCCGTCGGCTACAAATGTTGCTTTAAGTTCCGGAATAAATCCGATATTTGCAACTGCCCTGTCCATGTATCTGAGATTGACAAGCAGCTGATTTCTTGACAGCACCAGAATATCGGTCGCAAGCTCCTGCGCCCTGATAAGCGTATCTTCTTTTTCTCCGTCTGCAATCATTTGTCTAAATTATATCAAACTTTTTCCTGTAAGTGTATCAAAATATGTCAAAATGACAAGGGATATCTCCCTTGTCACATCTGATGTCGTACGACCTGATATTCGTCACCGTTTCTGTAGAACGGGCATTCTTTATAATGATTCATCTGCAGGCGGTAGACCTCATCTTCATCCATATCCACGCTGCAGTAATACTCTTCATAATCCTCATCCCAGGAATAATAGACGCAAGTGTCACAATTCATCACTTTGTACGCTCCGCCATACCCAGGGCATTGAAATAATAATCATGCTTTGTCCTGTACTCTTCGTTGAAGAACTCATCATTTCCCTGATGAAGCTCGTGAATATAATCGTGATGCGACTGCATAACATGCTCATTGGTCAGCGCCAGCGTATAGATACCTATATTGGAACATTGATCGGCGATACGCTCAACATTTACAAGCACATCAAGAAATACCAGTCCCGAGTACATATTGCAGCGTCCCTCACGAAGTCTTCGCATATGGTTTCCTCTCAGAGTTGCTACAATGTCATCTACAACTTCCTCTACAGGCTCAACCTTTCTGGCTGCCTCAAAATCAGTATTGCAGAATGCCGCACAGGCATTGGAAAGTATGTCTCTGAGAGCACTTGATACTACCAGCAGCTCATTCTTGGCATGGGGAGTAAAGTCTGCACCCCGGTCATGAATTTCAGTTGCATTTTCCGTCAGGTTTACAGCCAGATCACCGATTCGCTCGAACTCGCTGAAGCACTGCATATAGTAGTTCAGGATCTCATTATTTTTTCCGTTAGGAACATGGGTCCCGAGTCCGACCAGATAATTATCCACGGCATCTGCAAGCCGGTCTATGCTGTCCTCGTTTTCATTGATCACATCGATAGCTTCCTGGTTGAATTCATCAAATTCATTCATGGCATTGATAACCGCTTCCTGTGAAAGCTTGGCCATAGCAGCAATTGCCTTCTTTGCCGACTCCAGAGCCAGTGCAGGTGATGCATAGAATTTTGTATCAAGCATCGCAAGTTCGTTGTCGATGTTTGTTCCGATTTGCTTATCATCAGGAATGATCTTAAGTGAAAGCTTCTCATATACACCTGCAAGAGGCATAAGAAGAAGTGCACAGGTCAGGTTGAACACCGTGTGTGTATTTGCGATAAGACCCGAATTCATAGTCGCATCCCAGATTCCGTCCAGTACGCCGAGCTTATGAAGTACAGTCACTCCGACGAAAACCAGTACAGTCTCACAGAGATTGAACATTATGTGGATTGCACCTGTTCTCTTGGCGTCTGCCTTCGCACCGATTGAACAAACCATGGCTGTCGTAACACAGTCTCCCAGGTAAACACCGATGATAATCGGATATGTTGCCTTAAATGTCAGGGCTCCCGTAATCGAGAATGCCTGCAGAATACCGATCGTAGCCGAGGATGACTGAAGCACAAATGCAACTGCCACACCGACAAGATATGCCAGAAACGGGCTGTCCCCGAATTTCACAAAAAGACTCGTAAATGCCGGATCCTGCGAAAGCGGTTCAACCGCGCCGGTCATAGTGAGAAGACCTGTGAACAGGATTCCGAATCCCATGGCAACTGTTCCGACCGTCTTGACCTTTGCCTTGTTGTTGTTAAGGAACATTATGCAAATGATACCTATGACCGCTGCAACAGGTGCAAGCGTGGATGGTTTGAATAAATTAAGCCAGGATGATCCGGAAGTATTGAGATCAAGGAGTCTGATGATCTGACCTGTTACAGTCGTACCTACGTTTGCTCCGAGAATAATACCAACAGACTGATGCAGTGTGAGTATACCTGCACCTACAAGACCTGAAGTGATGACTATGGTTGCCGTGGAAGACTGTATGATAGCAGTCATCAGCATACCGACAAGAAAACCTTTGATAGGATTGTTTGTGACCTTTTCAAGTACTGACTTAAGGGTATCCGTGGATCCCTCTTTCAGTCCGTCGCCCATGACTCTCATTCCGTACAGGAAAAGAGCGAGGCCTCCCAGTAATGTAATGATATTAAAAATTGACACCTTTGTAATACCGTCCTTTCGTACTACCAATTTTTACGAAAAATCCAATTTTCTCCAAATATATTATATCACTCAAAGTGTCAAAAGAAAAGAGCCGGGTATCAAACCCGACTAAAAGTCAATTTCCAGTAAATTTTATTACTAAAAGTCTTTGAGCCCTATTCCGGTTACC
>JAUNOA010000099.1 GCA_030531245.1 Lachnospiraceae bacterium | reverse complement strand
TTGCTACTATATATGGTAGTATTTTTAAAAAAAGCTGATAAAATATATATAGAAATATTAAATAAGGAGTCAGCTATGAAAAAAGCTTATGTCATCGGAGCAACCGGTCATGTCGGTTGTTATATGGTTCCTGCACTTGTCGATGCAGGCTATGAAGTTGTCGCAGTTTCGCGGGGAATGTCAGAGCCGTATACGAAAAACATGCCGCAGTGGTCAAAGGTCAGACGTATTGCAGCTACAAGAGCAGAAGCAATCAAAATGATAGCAGATGATCATCCGGATGCTGTACTTGATCTGATATCGTATTCAGCTGAAGATGCGAAGCTGATGTGCGAGACTTTACACAATACGCCAGGTAATGAAAATGTCAGACTGATAGTCATAGGATCAGTATGGGTGGTTCAGGAAAAATACTATGTCCCGGTGGATGAAAATCATCCTCGTAATGCAAAAGACCCTTACGGACGAGGCAAGGTCGAAATGTCGGAATATATGCAGAAGGCATATAAGGAGATGGGAATCAGGATGACTATACTGCATCCCGGACATGTATGCGGAGAAGGATGGATGCCTGTCGGTCCTCAGGGAACAAGAGACCCTCAGATTATCCGTGATATCATGAACGGCCGTGAACTTAAACTCCCGGACCCGTACGGGCAGGCAACGCTCCATCATGTTCATTCGGCTGACATTGCATCAATTGCCGTAACCTGTCTTGAAAATGATAAATCTATCGGCGAGGAGTTCTTTATAACCTGCCCTGATACGATAACACTTTACGGATTTGCCATGAGACTGTACGAGAGATACGGACAGCAGCCGAATATCAGTTTTGTTCCGTATGCGCAATTACGGGATGAACTGAGCGGACAGTATCAGTTCGAATATCTCGAGCACATCGACAGATCGCCATGTGCATCCATGGATAAGGCAAAGCGAATGCTCGGATTTGTTCCGAAGTATGATGAATGGACTACGCTTACTCAATCCATCGACAGTATGAATATTCAGAAATAACGGAGGCTAAAAATGGGTGAAAGGATAACGATGCAGTATCTGGCTCTGCAGAAATTTGTGGATGAACTTAAGACAGATAAAGAAGCCAATGAATCCTACTGGAACAATATTGAGGTTTATACTCAGGACTATCTGACGAGACTGGCACACTATTCCATTAAAGAACCTTATTTTGATGATCTTGAGGGCATGGTAAAAGAAATAACAGCGCAGATGCTTGAAAAACTTAAAGCGGAATGTAACTGCGAGTTTGTTGACAGACTTTAATATAAACGCAAAGATTATTTAAGGTATTTCAAAACAGACGTATGATATAATCATTTTAATTCAGGAAATATAGGAGATTTAGTATGAAAAGAATACTGGTCCTGACTGTAATAACGATATCTTGTGCCATGCTGATTTGTGCGTGTGCGAAAGATGAGGATATACAGCCTATCGAGATTGAAAGTGAGACGGAAACGGAAACGGTTACCGCTCCTGAGAAGATAAATCTTGATGTTTTGATTGAGACTGCAGAACAGGTTGAAACAGAGCCTGAAACCGAACCGGAAACTCAGGCAGAAACCG
>JAUNOA010000062.1 GCA_030531245.1 Lachnospiraceae bacterium | reverse complement strand
AGACAAACGCACTCCACATGCCCCGTCTGCGGGAACATATCAACCGGCTGAACTTTTCTCAGCCTGTATCCACCCTCGCACAAAATCTTCAGATCTCTTGCCAATGTTGCCGAATCGCAGCTGACATAGACTATCCTGTCAGGCTGCATTTTAAGTATCGTTTCCAGACAGACTCCATCGCAACCCTTGCGCGGCGGATCCACTACCACCACATCGGGCTTTTCAAAGTCGTCCCTCTGAATCACTTCTTCAGCCTTTCCGACGTAGAATTTTACATTTTCTATTCCGTTCAGCCCGGCATTTTCTTCCGCATCACGTATAGCCTGCTCAACAACTTCAACCCCATAGACCCTCTTTGCATTTTCCGCCAGGGACAATGTTATCGTCCCTATTCCGCAATACAAATCCCATACGATTTCATTTCCGGTAAGACCTGCAAACTCCACAGCCTTTCCGTACAGTTTTTCAACCTGAATCGGATTTACCTGAAAAAAAGACTGCGCAGAGATCCTGAACTTCAGTTTTCCGATGTAATCTTCAATATATCCCGGACCATCCAGAACCAGTGTCCTGTCACCGAGAATCACATTTGTATCTTTATCATTGATATTCAGAACCGTAGTAGTCACTCCCAGTTCCGGCGGCAATGTAAACTTTATCTTTCTGCCCGCGACTACGCATACCATGATCTGTCCGGTCTTGAATCCTTTACGGATCAGGATATGTCTCATACACGGATCATATTGTTTCTTAATGCAATCGATGATTGCTCTATTCTCTGCCGGCCCCAGCATACAGTCTTCACATTCGATGATATTATGGGAATGTACGGCATAAAATCCGGCGATAACCTTACCGTTTCTGTCAGTTCCTATCGGATATTGAGCTTTATTCCTGTACCTCCACGGATCATCCATCCCTATGGTTTCACCGAATTCCTCTTCCGATATGTCCGGATTCAGATTGAATCCTCCAATCCTTTCCAGATTGTTTTTGACTTTGTCTTTTTTATATTTAAGCTGCGCTTCATAACTCATTGCCTGCAGGCTGCATCCTCCGCAGGCCCTTGCTGAGGGACACATCGGTTGTATTCTGTCCGGACTGGGAGATATCACTCTCTGAAGGCGGGCATAACCATATGTCTTCTTAACTTTCATGACAGATGCCTCAACGACATCTCCCGGAACAGTATCTTTTATAAACCAAATGAAGGCATCGAGTTTACCAATGCCTTCTCCGTCATGACTTAAATCAACGATTTTGACTTCAATAATCTGATTTTTTGTATACATTAAATTGTCGTCTTCTTTATATTGCTTTCAATCAGTTTGTTATATCCCAGCCAGCCTGTATTGCTGCCCGCTGCCTGCATGAGTTCTTTCATGATTTCCATCTTTGCATCGGAGTTGTCTGCCAGATTAAGTGCCAGTGCCTCGGCAATGGCAGGTTTTTTCGGCGATCCGAATTCAAATTCTCCGTGATGAGCAAGTATGCAATGCTTGACCTCTGTTGCCAGTCCCTTTGGAAATTCCGGCAGATTGCGAAGCTTGTCATCTATCATTTCCACACCTATCACTATATGTCCGAGGAACTGGCCCTCGTCCGAATAATCATTGCTCGGGTACGGGTTGATCTCAATTATCTTGCCGATATCATGAAGCAGTGCCACCGTAATCAGAATATCATGATTAAGATACGGATATGCTTTCGACATAAATTCACACATTTGAGCTACCGATAGTGAATGTTCCAGAAGTCCGCCGACAAAGCTGTGATGAACGGATTTTGCCGCCGATGAGAAGCAGTACTTCTTCATGAAGTCTTCATCCTTTACAAAGAACTCCTCCAGCAGTGCGTGAAGATTTTTGTTCTTAACCGAAGCAATCATCTCCAGAAGCTGTGTTTTCATTTCGTCGATATTCTTTTCACTTACAGGCAGATAATCGGAAGGATAGTACTCCCCCTCCTCTGCCTTACGTATTCTTCGGATATTAAGCTGAACTGCATTATTGAAAAGCGTAATATCGGCGTCGACCTGAACATAATCCGCTTCATCAAAATCTTCTATTCCGGGATTTCCGAGATCCCAGATTTTTCCGTCAACAACCGCAGATCTGTCCTGAAGCTGTACAGAACAATACTCTTTTCCGGCTTTTGTCAGGTTGATCTGACGCTTCTTGCACAGATATACTTCAGAAACATGCATTCCTTCACGTAATGTATTTAAAAAAACCATATTTTCTCCATTCTAGTTTCTTTTTCCTACTACAACCGTATATTCCAGTCTGCGATACTCGCCGCGGGCTTCCCTTGCGACCGCTACGGTGATTTCATCTCCCTCATTCAGTTCTTCCATGCATCCGGAATATTCCGTCATATTGCGTATTTCCATATCATCGACCGATGTCAATATGTCTCCCGGGAGTATTCCGGCCATATATGCAGGCCCTTCATTTTCAACATCCATTACATACACACCCTTTGGGACATTCAGGGACGAATCATTTTCCAGCTCAGCAGGAATAGTGGACGGCGTAATCCCGAGATATGCATAATCGGAAGAATTGCTCATCCTTTCAATCAGACTCTTGAAATCTGAAATTCCTGTTACAACATTTCCTTCGTGGAATTTATCATTCCATCCTACCAGTTCTCCCTTGACATTAAGCAGCCAGGTTCCTTTATCATTATCAAGATAATCGCTGATATATATTATTCTCGAAGAACCGTCAACTGTCAGAGCGTTCTTATCGATATATGATGCCCATGCATAATCCGTCGAATGTATCCTTCCCCTCGGACTTCCCATCGCTATGAGAAGATCACCCCTGGTTACCGCATAGGAGTTTCCGAGTTCAATCGGTCTTATCAATGCTTTGACAGTATCCGTCATCTCGCTCTTTTTTATGCTTATAACCGCAAGTCCGGACATTTTATCAATATGCTTGATATATCCCGGCTGAGAGTTTCCGTTGGAACATATAACACTTATTCCTTCTTCCTCAGCCGCATCACTCAGCGTAAGTATCATCGTTTCATTAAAGGTTTCGGCAATTGCTATTCCGGAATACTCTTTATCGGAATTGTCATGGTTACCAAACAGTTCCTCTTCTTTTTCCGATGTGATCGTCACTATCGAAGAATCCAGATCGTTGCAGAGTACCGAAAGATTTTTCCACAGGCCGTTCAGATCATCCATCGAGTATTCATATTTATCCATTACCTCAGTGACGATATTTTCGATATCTTCCGTACTTGGTTCTTCTTTAGGTCTTTCCTGCTCTGTCTCAGGCTCTGTCTCTTCGTCGGTTTCCGCAGATTCCGGCTCTGTTTCCGATTCTGATTCTGTGACTGTTTCCCCCGGTGTTTCCAGATTTTCATCTCTGGGAATGGTCACTACTTCCGCCGTAGTGCTTTCCGCTTCGGTTCCGAGCAACTTTTCCGCCGTCGGTCTTGAGACAACAAATACTCCGGCAGCAATCACGCCGAAGAGAATCGCCCCCACAAGGATTTTTATGAAGTTACGGAAACCCTTGCCGGCCCCGGTCTTCTTCACGATCTTTTCTTTTATAAAATCTTTTTTCTCGTTGTTGTTTTCTTCCATTACGGTATATCCTGTACCACCTCATCAGGTTCTTTTTCAAGAATCTCCGGATGAGCAAGCAGCTTTTTAATATACTTGAAAACCGATGCGTATAAGAATCCGTCGCAGATGCGCTCATCAGTATTGAACGTGTAATTTATATAATGCCTGCAGTGAACACCCATAAGCGGATTCGGATCCGGCTCGTTCACTTTATATTTTGTTCCTATGGAACAGAAAACGGGCATATTTCCGAAATCATACAAATGATGTACTATCGGCTCTATTCCGAGTGATGCCATGGATGTAAGGAAAAACGATGCATGGAACGGACTGATCTCAAGCAGTGCCTTGGGCAGCCATCCGAAATAATCCAAAAACCGGAGCAATACCATGACCAATGCCAGCACGGGTCTCGGTGTTATCGCAAACAGCTTCTCGACCTTGTCAAAATCACTGCTTCCTATTTCAGTGGTTTTAATGCGCCTGACTTCTTCACTGAGCTTTTCATAAACATCAAAAACCGTATCCGTAGGCTTCAGATGCAGTTTGACCATGCTGTCATCCGCCGCAACGGTCATAGAACTTTTTACAACCATGCAGAACTGTATGTCATCACCTCTTGAGTATACTCTCTGGCCCGAGCAGAATCTGTTGATTGCAGGATACTTCGCAACGGCACGAACATATGCCGCTATAAAAATGTGCGTGATGCCGAAACTTTTATATCCCTCTTTACGTTTTTTTATGATGTATTTTTCCAGTTCCGTTATCTCAAGACGGTCTGTGATGGAATTTGATGCCCCTGTCCTTGTAGGCATTATATACGATGTAACGGTTGTCATCGGTGATAAGGTCCTTACTCTGCGACCATCTGACCTGTCTCCCCATGACGGGTGATATTTCCCGTCCAGATAAACATCCATTGCCAATAATGCAAAGACCGCTCCGGTCACCGTCAGAAGGTCCGGGCTTACTGCCAGCGTCGTATTCCATACATGATCAAAAAATGCTGATTTGTTCAGATAAACATAGAGTCCGATAAATGCAATCAGAATCAACAGAATAAGCCATTTACCACTTTTACCGCATACAGTGTGGATATAAATGTATGCTACTCCGATACAGGCAACCCAGATAATAAATTTTATTGCCAGATGATATGATCCCATGCCTATCTTTATGGCAATATAAAGACATATCAAAAATGCCGGCACGCTTGTACTGTAGAAATGTTCGTCTCCGAGCATCAGCATCTGAAACAGATACAATACTGTTGCAAAAACCGGCAGTACAACCAGTCCCCAGACTTCTGCCGCGCCGGAATACATACCGGCATTTACCAGACGTAAAACAACCGATATCGTCAATATCACTGCCGATACCCATGTACATATATTATTCCTGCTTACGTAATAGTTTATTCTCTTATCCATATATTATCCAAAATGCATATTTTTTCATATTAATTTTACCATACTTGCATCAACAATTGCATTATTCGTCAAAAAAGTTTACAGTATGGTCATATATTAGGTAATAAAGGAAATAAGCCATGGAAGAAAAAGAATTACTGATTTCGAAAATAAAAGACCTGGACCGGATTTCATATGAGAGAGACATAACCAAATGTACGGGATTTCTGACTATGTCTGAACAATCTGTATATCTGAATATGCTCAAAGACCTGAATTCAAAAAACTCTTTCCTGCACGGCGGCCACGAGGATGCCGACAGGGCTATGATCATCTGGCCGGCAAGTTATGCCGACAAGGAAAAGATTACCGAAGATCTGATCTCCTGCATACTTGTACTTCCCGAAGATTCACGGTTTGCCGATGAACTGAATCACAGGGATTTTCTCGGAGCACTTATGAATCTCGGGATAGAAAGATACTGTCTGGGGGATATTCTTGTCAATGAATCAACCGCTTATATCTTCTGCGTTTCTGAAATGACAGATTTCATTACCGAAAATCTGACTCAGGTAAAACATACAGCTGTAAAATGCCGGAAAGTGGCATTGAGCACCTGTGATTTCGTTCCGCTTTTTGAGGAAACCAGGGTCAATGTCGCCTCCGAGCGAATTGATGCTGTAGTTGCCGCTGTTTATAATGTCTCACGCACTGTTGCAGGAAGACTCATAAGCTCTGAATATGTCTTTATTGATGGACGGGTTGCCAAAAATGCAGGCGTTAAAGTCAGAGAAGGCTCCCGCATATCTGTACGCAATCACGGTAAGTTCATATATTGCGGCATTGACGGGACGACAAAAAAGCAAAGATTGTATGTAGTGGTGAAAAAATATGTTTAGATAATATAGTTGAACCTCAATAAATTTGCATTTTCGTGCATATTTGATTGCAAACAAAATGCATTTTCGTGCATATTCAATCTTAAACAAAATGTATTTTCGGTTGAACGGCATCGAAATATGTTGTAAAATCAATCTATAACGTTCAGGAAAGTGTGTGCATATGTTTAAAAGAAAAATTTATGATGAGCTTATCCAATGGAAAGAAAAATCGAATGGTTCTACCGCTCTAATGATTGAGGGCGCAAGGCGTATCGGAAAAAGCACTATCGTCGAAGCATTTGCCGCAAATGCGTACGATGATTATCTGCTTATTGATTTTTCAGTCGCCGATAAGGCAGTTGTGAATAATTTCGAAAACATCGGAAACCTGAATGAATTTTTCAGAAATCTGGCTTTACTGACAGGCAAACGTCTGAAGGAGAAAAACAGCCTTATCATATTTGATGAAGTACAGTTTTGCCCTAAAGCTCGGCAGTCCATAAAGCAGCTGGTTAAAGACGGCCGCTACGATTACATAGAAACCGGATCCCTTATATCCATATCGGAAAATGTAAAAGACATACTGATCCCATCCGAAGAAGACTGCATCAAAATGTTTCCTATGGACTTTGAAGAGTTTTTATGGGCAATAGGAAATAATGTATATGCCGATGAGATAAGAAATGCTTTTGAGAGTCGTAAAAGCCTGGGAGATGCCGCTCACAGAAAAATCATGCAGGCATTCCGGACCTATATGGCCGTCGGAGGAATGCCCCAGGCGGTACAGAATTATGTAGATGGGAAAGATTATTACACAATTGACCGGACCAAGAAAAACATTTTGAAACTATACAGCAATGACCTGAAAAAGCACGATGATTTGTATGATGACAACGCCGGCATAATCTTTAAGACACTTCCGGCACAGCTTTCCAATCGCAATTCCGTATTTCATATGTCCGAGGTAAATGAAAACGCAAGGCTTAGGAACTGTAAAAGTGCCATTGATTTCCTGAGCGAATCCATGATAGTAAATATCTGTACAAATGTAACCAAACCCGAGGTGGGTCTGGAATTGTATAAAGATATCAGCCGTTTCAAAATGTTTATGGGTGACACCGGACTGCTGATTTCTCACATTTTACAAACCGGAAAAAGCAATGCTGATAAACTGTACCGGTCACTGATTATTGATGACTTAGGCATTAATCAGGGGATGGTCTTTGAAAATGCCGTAGCGCAGATGTTGATGGCGGGCGGACACGAGTTGTATTATCACGAATTCAGTTATCGTCCGGAAAACAGCACAATCGAAAAAAACTATGAAATAGATTTTCTTCTGGTAAAGGGCAAGCGCCTGTCTCCGGTTGAAGTGAAATCATCCTCTTACAGAAGTCATAAATCTTTCGATTATTTCAAGGATAAATACCAACTGAAAATGAACGAAAGGTACATCATCTATACGAAGGACCTGGAATACAAGGACGATATTATGTATATTCCGGTTTACATGGCCATGTGCCTGTAGGATGGCATTATACCAGGTCGCTAACGCGACAGCCATCTGAAATCCCTACTGACTTCAGTTCTTTTTTCTGTCGAGAAGGTCCCGATATCTCATTCTTGTAAATGATAGAATAAAACCAGCAGTTTTCGGCGGTGAAAAACCAGCAGTTTTTTAGAAAGGCAAATCCAGCAGTCATATAAATAACTCCAAACGCCAGTGTCAATACAATCCTTCATAAATAACTGTTGCAAAAGAATTAAAGGAATTTACGGATACGAATTTACCAAAGTACTTAATCTAATTTCCTAAAATCATCAATTGAAAATCGGCTACCACCCCACTACTTCAAATACTCCGCATATTGTTTCTCCTGACTACTGAATCAACACATTTTGCTGTTTATAAAG
>JAUNOA010000098.1 GCA_030531245.1 Lachnospiraceae bacterium | reverse complement strand
GAGCGACAGCTTGTTCATAATATCACTACTGCTTCACCATGTCAACAAGTTTTTTCAAAGTTTTTTAAGTTTTTTAAAAAAAATATCGGATCAGGTTTTTTACTCCCGATCCGATACAAAATACTGTGTTTACGGCTCTATATATTGTGTATTTATATAGAAGAATCAATCCTTCATTTTGTTCAGCAGGAAACCGATTATCTCAACAACTGCGAAGAAAATGAGGAATCCGATACACTGTTTCGGACCATAGCCGTTCCAGATTGCATATGCAAAGAATACGCAGCAGGCAAGTCCGAGAATCGGAAGAATAAATCTGGTGAAAAGATTTGCATCTTTTGCCTTTATCATAAGTCCGATCATCATCGGAATATACATTACATAAAGAGCTATTATACCGATCTCATCCGGCTCCCATGCAAGCCACTCACATGTATGAACTGTCGGGAAAAGTCCCGGGCCTCCCATCCACATCATTACCGTCCATGCATACCAGAAACCGCCTACACACATCGAGATAACCGCAGCTTTGATAGGGAAGTTTGTCTGCTCATCAAGCTGTCCGAAGAATTTCGGTTTCGGTCCCATGCCACGGGCAGAAAGAGCATATAATGAACGAACATGTGCCATTGAAAGTCCGTTAAGAACTCCGAGGCAGCTGATTGTAATGAATACATAAACAACCGTTCCGATTACATTTCCGAATATCTTGGAGAAAGCTATTCTCGGAAGGACTTCACCGAATGGCCATGTTGCTATGATAGTATCAACATCTCCGACGATGCTCATTGCAAAGATATAAAGAGCATATACTACTGTAGCAACGACTGCGCCGATTACAAGTGCTTTTGGAAGGTTCTTCTTACCGTCTTTGATTTCCGAGTTCATTGATGTCGCAAGAATCCATCCTTCATATGCAAATGCAAATCCGACGATTGCCTTGAAGAAATCCGCACCTGTACATGGATCTGCAAGATATGCTTCTGTATTTACAAAATTAAGAACACTTGCTGTGGATCCGTTTGCAAGTCCGACGATAGTTCCGACAATACCCATAAGAATAAGCGGGATAAGCTTGATAACCGTCATGCTGACCTGAAGCTTTCCTGCCAGCTTCGGTGAAAGAATATTGATTCCGTATCCGATCATCAGGAAACCGGTGCCGACACCGATAGCCGTCGGATTTACTGATCCTGTTGCAAAATCAATAGCCGGTATTCCAAAAAGCTGAAGGAACATCATCGCAGAAAAGAATGCAAGCATTGCACAAAGTGCAGGTGTATAAATAGTAAACATGAACCAGCCTACGCCATATGCAAATTTCGGTCCAAGAGCTACTTCCGCATAGTCAACAACTCCGCTGACTTTTTCATATCTTGATCCGAGTTCTGCAAAAACCAGGGAACAGATAAGACAGATAAGACCAACGATTCCGACTACGGCAATACCCTGGAGCAGGTTGCCTTTTGTAAGGCTCAGAACCTTTCCTCCCTTGATGAAAACACCGGAACCGATAACAGTACCTATAACCATCGCACACGCTGTGCCCAGGCCATATCGTTTCTCCATTTTGTTTTCCATGTTATACCCCCTTCTAAATGAAAAAACAAATCACGATAATTTTATCATTATTTATATTTATTTACAACAAAGCATTTTCAGTG
>JAUNOA010000061.1 GCA_030531245.1 Lachnospiraceae bacterium | reverse complement strand
TGGGGGGGTGGCTCCTGAGCATTGAATTTTTGTAATGCACAAAAAATTGCAATCGATTTCAGACTATATACCCACCACTATGCCTGAAGCTCCGGCTTTTAAAAATAAAGGACAGACAATAATGAAAGAACGTGAAAACGGATACTATGAAATCGACCTGTGGCACATTCTGAAGGTGCTCTGGGAAAAAATATGGCTGCTCATACTGGCTACAGTAGTTGCAGGCGGATGTGCTTTCAGCTACACATATTTTTTAGTCAAGCCTCAATACCAGTCAAGTGCACTGTTTTACGTAAATAACAGTTCATTCTCTATCAGAGATGCTCAGCTGAGTATCAACTCATCCGAGCTTTCGGCAGCCAAAAGCCTTGTTGATACCTACATTGTAATTTTAAAGAGCCGTACTACTCTGGAGGACGTAATCAAAAAGGCAAATGTCAGCTATACATACAACGAACTTTCGGGAATGATAGAGGCATCTGCAGTAAACAACACCGAGGTTTTCAGCGTAAGTGTAAAATCAACAAATCCCAAAGAAGCGGAAACACTGGCCAACGTAATCTGCCTGGTACTCCCGAGAACAATTTCCAATGTTGTAGACGGCAGTGATGTAAGAATCGTTGACTACGCAGTTGTTCCGGAAAAACGTGTGTCTCCGAGCTATACCAAGAACACAGCTATCGGGGCATTGATAGGGCTACTCATTTGTGCCCTGTTGATTGTGATTGCAGATATGCTCGATGACATCATTCACAACTCCGCGGAGCTGGCCCAGGAATACGACATTCCGATCCTTGCGGTCATTCCGAACCTGAAGGACAGAAAAATCGGCGGATACGGATCCAGATACTACAGGAAAGGATATTACGAGTATTACTACCGCAGCGACAGGAAGCCTGATTCAGCGGAGTCATCCGATACAGCCGAAACCAAAAAAGTTATCAAGCCCGTGGAGGCAGCTTCCGGAGATGTATCCAGGCCTGTGGAGGCAGCTTCCGGAGAGGTATCCAAGCCCGTGGAGGCAGCTTCCGGAGATGTATCTGCTGACAAAGATACAGAAACGAAAGGAGAAAAATAGGCAATGGCAGACTTGAACCAGGGAAAACAGCCCGATGAGCAGGCCGAAATCAAATGCGGTAAGCTAAGCTTTGTCGCATCCGAAGCCTATAAGCTCCTTCGTACCAACCTTTTATTCACCATCCCCGCAAATGGAGGAAGGAGAGTAATAGGCGTTACCAGTGCGATAAGAGGAGAGGGCAAATCCACAACATCAATAAATCTTGCATATACGCTTGCAGAAACAGGTGCAGGCGTCCTGTTGGTCGACGGTGACCTGAGACTTCCCAGCATAGGAAAAAGAATGGGCACAGTCGGTGATAACGGACTTGTAAAATACCTGGCAGGAATCTGTGATTATGAAGCGGCGGTGCAGGTATCAGACGTACTGGACAATCTTTACATACTTCAGGTAGGAATAATACCGCCAAATCCATCGGAGCTTCTTTCGTCATCCAAGATGGAAGACCTGATTAAAAATCTTCCGGATGAAATCGAATACGTTGTCATAGATCTTCCGCCGGTAAATATCGTTGCAGATGCGCTGACAGTTTCCAGGATTACAGACGGAATGCTCATCACCGTAAGACAAAATTACTGTGACAAGAAATCGTTCGATACCTGTGTCCAGAAGCTCAGACTTGTAAATGCAAAGATTGCCGGAATAGTATTTAACGATGCATACGAAGCGGATGCAGGCCACGGAAAATACAAGAAGTATTATAAAAAGTATTACCGCAGCTACAGGTACGGCGATAAAAACGGATACGGCGATAAATATGGATACGGATATGAAAAAGAAGAACAGCCGGAAAGGACAATGGTATAAGATAGCCGCTATAATATGCGCTCTGGCATTCATAGTCTTTGTAGGCTTATGTTTTAATAATACAGATAAAAAGGTGGGAAACGTAAAGGCGGCAGAGGAGTTTAAGAAATCCGTTACTGACACTGATACAACTACGGCCCAAACTCCCGGTCAGGCTCCTGCCCAAACTCCCGCTCAGGCTCCCCATGGGGAGGATGTGAGCGTGCCATACAAAAGCCCGGTTGATTTTGAAGGTCTTCAGGAGATAAATCCGGATATCTGCGGATGGCTGGAGATAAAGGGAACGGATATCAGTTATCCGGTTCTGCAGCAGCCTGCGAATGATGCATACTATCTGGACCACGATTACACCGGAACGTACGACACAGGCGGAGCACTCTTTACGGAAGGTTCATATAACAAAAAGGATTTCACGGATCCCGTGACAGTCATCTATGGACACCATCTCAGATCAGGCGAGATGTTCGGAAATCTCCAGAAGTATTACGCAGATGATTTCGAAAAGTATTCCGACATAGTTATCTATGCACCTGAGGAAGAAATCCGTTATAAGGCGTTCGCTGCAATATCATTTTCCAACAGACACATCCTTTATTACTACAACGGCTTTGAAGATGAAAGCATGATAAAGGAGTTTCTGGACGATATCAATCATACAAGATCCATCGGATCTTATGTGGATAAAGATGTAGAGATAAAAACAGATGATCATCTGATAGTCCTCTCCACCTGCCTTCAGGGTGACAGGACAGGAAGATTCCTGGTTATCGGGAAAAGAGTTAATTAGGGGGATGAAATAGAATGAAAAAGATACTGACGGCAGTATTGGTACTGGTTATGGTATTATCCTCGGTAAACTGCGCATTTGCGGCACTTACTTCATATTCAAAAAGTCCGACACTGCAGCAGACTCCGGATATCAAAAAGATAGAGCTTATATCCGAGGGAGAGGATGCACCGGAAATCATAATCCAAAGGCAGGAAAAAGGCATGATCCAGTTCTATACAAAGGATGACGCCGGCAAGGCAGATGACGGATGTCTTGTTACGCTAAAGGTTACTCCTTATGCAGAAAAGAAAACGATCAGTGAAGTCGTATGCAAGGTAAACGACGGCACCAGCGCAACAGGAAAAGTATCCGCAGAGGACAGACTGGTCTATGCAATAACCAATCCCAAAAACGGAACTGACGGCATGGGCGCAGACGGGTTTAAGCTTTGGAGAGACATCATAAATAATGCCGCAGACGGCAATCTCGAAGGAGCCGCAGAAGCAAAAGCCAAGATTAAAAATAAAGACCTTGTAATCGTAAGCGTATTTGATGTTTCCGTATGGTGTGAAAAACCGGAGCAGCATGATCTGTCCCAGCACCACTGTATACATACAATCCGATTAAGCTTCGGCGATGACGAAATGTCATCACTGCTTAACAACTATGTATCGCTGATGCACTATAACCGCGACGGTCAGTGGGAATACATACCATCCAGACTTTACGAGGATCCGGCAACAAAGGAAGATATCGTAGAGTTTCAGATAGACTGTGAGAACCTTTCACCGTTTGCGATCGCGGCATTCAGCTCTCAGGAAGGCAGCGGTGCCCCGACATCTCCCCAGACAGGTGATACTGCTAAAACAGGATATCTATGCGGCGCTATGCTGAGCCTCGCTCTTGCAGCAGTATTTTTCGTAATCGGCAGAAGAAAAGAAAATAAATAAAAAAAACCAAAATAAAGAAAACCCCCAATGACAAACGAAAAGCACAACAACTTAAGATCTGAGCAGCCCCCGATAAGACGTACTGTTATCATAATAGCGATAATAGCAGTATTTGCTACAGGATCTGCTTTTCTTCTTAAGCGTCTGGAGCACAGGGAAGACGCAGCTATAATAGCAGATTCCATAGATAATTCGACATACAACGATACCTATGGTCTTATCAGATACGGCGGCAAGTGGTATAAACAAAATCCTGATATTACCACACTCCTTTTGATAGGTGTAGATGATGTAAAGGATGCAGATGAAGAAAAGTCCAGACAGTCAGACTTTCTTTTTGTTGTGGTAATGGACAGGGAGACAAACAGCTATAAGGCACTTCAGATAAACAGAGATACTATGACAGATGTCCCGCAGCTGGATATGTACGGCAAAGAGTTCGGAACTGCCTGGCAGCAGATAGCTCTTGCATATGCTCAGGGCAACAGTGATGTGACCAATTCAAAAAATACGCTCCGGGCAGTGTCCAATCTGCTCTACGGGGTAAATATCGACCATTTTGTCTGTGTACCTATGGACATAGTGCCTGTGGTAAATGACCTTGTCGGCGGGGTACCCGTATATGTAGAGGATGATTTCTCAGGCGCAGATCCAAGTATCATAACAGGACAGACGAATACGCTGCAGGGATCCCAGGCACTTACCTTTGTAAGAGCCAGACAGGAGATGGAGGATCCGACCAACCTGGCGCGTATGGAAAGACAGAGGACTTATGTCCACGCTCTCCATCAGCAGACTGTAAAAAAAGCGAAATCAGATGAGGATTTCATCATCAGGTCATTACTGGAGCTTGCACCGTACATAACATCGGACTGCAGTACCGAACAGCTGACAAACTTTTTCGATATAGCACTGAATCAGTCAGAAACAGATATAATGACTATACAGGGAGAAGCCGTTTCCGGAGATGAATACGTGGAATTCCAAGTAGACGAAGATGCCCTGCAGCAACAGGTGATCGAGATGTTTTACGTTGAGGATACAGCAAACGAATGAGGAAACAGCAACCGACAGAGTTATCAAATATGAAAAAGCGACCAAAAATAAGAAAAGCACTGCTATTATATGACTTTCTGGCATATGTTCTGGTTATCATCATGGTATTATTTATCCATCGTGGCAACCAGTTCCTTAATACACCGGAAGAAAAACTCATGCAGGCTGCACTCGGTGCAGTATGCATCTTTGGCTGTCGCATTACCCTGGGAGTATATAATCAGGTATGGAGATACGGAGGAACAGCGTCGTATCTTAAGCTTATCGTGGCAGATATGCTCGGCTTTTTACTCTTTTACATCATCGGACAGATAGTTCCGGTCTTTACACCTACGGGAGTCATATATCCTTTTGCGATAACTACATTTACATGTCTTATCTGCCTTACGATGAGACTGCTCTACATATACATCTACAAGTGGTCGAGCCTTCCGAATAAGAGAGGCAGGATACTCAAAGGTCTGCTTAAGAATCTGGCAGCGGTAGATGTATCAGAGGATGAAGAAGACACAGAGGAAAAGCTCAGACACAAAATCGGGCTTGCCATAGTCGGTGCGGGTCGGGTCGGAACAGGTCTGGCAGACGATCTCATGAATAGTGCAAGGGCCGTGTACAAGCCGGTGTGCTTCATAGAAAAAGACAAATCCAAGATAGGAAGATACTTTCTGGATATACCGGTACTTGATGAAAATGACGCAGATAAGAATGCGCTGGATGCATTCGGAGTGCAGGAGATAGTGTTTGCTATCCCGGGGGTCGGCATAGAAAAAAAACAGGAAATCATCGAGAAGTACCGTAAGCTCGGATACAAGCTGAAAATCTACGACTATCCCGACATGCAGTCTGCGACAGTCAGCCGTCTGCAGCTGAGAGAGTTTGAGATAGAGGATGTACTCTTCAGAAAGCCGGTAGAGCTTAAGGACAAAGCAACCAGAGATTACTACGCGGGGAAGACCGTGATGGTAACAGGTGGAGGCGGCTCAATCGGAAGCGAAATATGCAGACAGCTTGCAGGGATGGATGTAAGACGCATAGTCGTACTGGATGTGGCGGAAAACGGAGCCTATGAGGTGCAGCAGGAAATCAGACTCAGGCACGGCGACAGTAAGGACGTCAGGGTTGAGATAGTGTCGATATGCGACAGAGACGGGTTGGAGCAGGTATTTGCGAAATATAAGCCGGATGTCGTCATCCATGCCGCAGCACATAAGCACGTGCCGCTCATGGAGACCAATGTAGTCGAGGCCATAAGGAACAATATTTTCGGCACGCTGAAGCTCACTGAGATGGCAGAAAAGTACGGTACAGAGCGTTTCCTCATGGTCAGCACAGATAAGGCAGTCAATCCGACCAATGTCATGGGTGCGACCAAGCGAATGTGCGAGATGATAGTTCAGTCACGTGCGGGAAACTCAAAGGTCATATACAGCGCGACGCGATTTGGCAATGTACTGGGCAGCGCGGGCTCTGTAGTACCGCTGTTTAAAAAGCAGATTGCAAAGGGCGGACCGGTGACCGTAACAGATAAAAGGATAGTCAGGTACTTCATGACTATACCTGAGGCCTGCCAGCTGGTGCTCAAAAGCGGACCTATGGCAAAAAACGGAGAGCTTTTTGTCCTTGATATGGGTGAGCCGGTCAGGATCATCGACCTCGCTGAGAACATGATCAGACTCTCGGGATTTGAGCCATACAAGGATATACAGATAATCGAGACAGGACTAAGACCGGGAGAAAAGCTCTACGAGGAGCTGCTTATCAAGGGAGAAAACCAGGATAAGACAGAGGATGAGCGGATCTATGTCGAGAGAGATACCGCGCTCAGTGACGGGGAATTAAGAGAAAGGCTTAATAAACTAAAGGCAGCCTATAAAACATACGATAACGATGAAGCAAGGAAGGTGCTGAAGGAAACAGTACCGACGTACAGGACAGGAGAATAAACGGTATACAGGCTCTGGGAGACCGGAGCTCGTGTACGTTTTTAGAATAAGAAAAGTGTCGGAACACAATCCGGACATAGGGAAGAGAATAATAGAAGACTAAAGCTGATTCCTATGCGTGATTATTGTTATACCGATGCTGATGATGAGACAGTATTACTGTCAGTTATCGTACCGGCCTATAATGAAGAAAAGACTATATGTAAGACAGTTGATTCGATATTGGATCGAAGCGACTTTTCATATGAAATAATAGTGGTAGATGATGGATCAACCGACAAAACAAGTTTGAATATGATTTCGATGTTCAGGCTGCGTCACAAGGGATTTATAAAACTCCGTGATCTGAGAAAACGCAGTCGTGTTGTCGGAGTATGGGAAACGATACGCAATAACGTCAAGTTATACTATATTGAGAAAGAAAAGGGCGGAAAAAGTGATGCCTTAAACATAGGAATTATCCTATGCCATGGCCGATATTTCATGTGTATAGATGCAGACAGTTTGCTGGCGGATAAGACTCTGGATATTTTCGGAGACATAATAAAAAAACACAGGAATATAGCGGCATTGGGTGGACGAGTGATGCCTAAGTATGCTTTTTCAAAAAGTATTTCACAAAAAAGCTGGAACTGGGAGCATGTTTTACTGGATTATCAAACACTGGAGTACGGCATAGCTTTTCATATAGCGCGCCCGATATTTGACATAACAGACACAACGATGCTTATCTCCGGAGCGATAGGTGCTTTTGATAGGGATTTAGTTTTATACCTCGGAGGATACGCGCAGGACACAGTAGCCGAAGATATGGAGCTGGTGATGAGAATTCGCCGATATGCCGCTATGCATCATAAAAACATAAGGATAGGCTATCTTAAAAAAGCAATATCTTATACGGATCTTCCATGGAAGCTGCGGGACTTGATTAATCAGAGAATCCGGTGGGCCGAAGGACTTTCAGAAGTACTCCGGGAATACCGGGAGGTTGCGACGGAGAAATACTACACTTGTGCTGAAAAAGCAGCATTCTGGTATTATGTATTATTTGAGAGATTTTCACCGCATATTGAACTGGCTATGCTTATCATATGTTTCGTTTTTAAATTTACGATTGGTACAAGCCTGGTTTTGATAGCCACTTTGCTTTTTCAATGTGCTTTATCGATTGCAGGATCTTTTAAACCGATTATTGCATCTGTCAAAAGATCAAATAACAAAGGGAATACTATACTGAAAATTGTTGTGCTTCTAATGTCTTTTGTTACTGTATATCACTTGTTCAGTATGGTAATACGCCTGATTGCAGTTCCGTTGTACCATATTAAACATAGATCAGAAAAAGGAAATGTATCGTGGACAAGCCCGGAGAGAAGGTAGAATCATGGCAAAAGTTTAGTAAATAAACATT
>JAUNOA010000097.1 GCA_030531245.1 Lachnospiraceae bacterium | reverse complement strand
GTTAATCAACGGGAGGATTACACTTGACATGAGGGTACAAATAATATAGACTAATTAGTGTAAAACAAGAACATTTGTTCACATGGAGGAAACTATGAATAATGATGACAAACTGAAGGCTCTTGATGCTGCACTTGCACAGATAGAAAAGCAGTACGGCAAGGGCTCTGTCATGAAACTGGGTGATTCCAATACCGATATGAGTGTCGAGGCTATTCCGACAGGATCGATCAGCCTTGATATCGCACTGGGTATAGGCGGTATTCCTAAAGGAAGAGTAATCGAGGTGTACGGACCTGAGAGTTCAGGTAAAACGACGCTCGCACTTCATATGATAGCTGAGGTTCAGAAGAGAGGCGGTATCGCCGGTTTTATCGATGCAGAGCATGCTATGGACCCGGTTTATGCGGCTAATATAGGTGTTGATATAGACAATCTGTATATTTCACAACCTGATAACGGCGAGCAGGCTATGGAGATAACAGAGACCATGGTACGTTCAGGTGCTATGGATATTATAGTTGTTGATTCGGTAGCGGCACTTGTACCGAAGGCAGAGATAGACGGAGATATGGGAGATTCTCATGTGGGACTACAGGCCCGTCTTATGAGTCAGGCACTGAGAAAGCTGACGGGAGCTATCAGCAAGACAAACTGCACGGTCGTATTTATCAATCAGCTCCGTGAGAAGATAGGAGTTATGTTCGGTAATCCCGAGACTACTACCGGCGGACGAGCACTTAAGTTCTATGCATCAGTACGTATGGATATCAGAAGGACCGAGACACTTAAATCAGGCGGTGAGATGGTAGGAAACCATGTCAGGGTTAAGGTTGTAAAGAATAAAGTAGCTCCGCCATTCAAAGAGGCAGAGTTTGATATAGTATTCGGTACAGGTATTTCCAAAGAGGGAGATATCCTTGATCTTGCAGCCGGTGACGGAATTATTGAAAAGAGCGGATCATGGTATGCTTATCTTGGCGAAAAGATAGGCCAGGGACGGGAAAATGCCAAAGGATATCTGGCAGAGCATCCTGATGTATGCCGTGAAATCGAAAATAAAGTACGTGAGATTCACGGACTTCCGATTTTAGAAGATGAAGATTGATAAGATTATTCCAAACGGAAAAACCAGAAGCAAGGTCCTCTTTGACGGGGGCCTTGTTCTTATGCTTTATAACGGGGAAATCGGAAGAATGCATCTGGAGGAAGGAGCAGATCTTTCAGAAGAGGAGTATCATTCAAAATTGCTGCCTGAACTAACAAAGAGGGCAAAAGAGAGACTGGTTTTCATCCTGAAGAACTCTGACAAACCGGAAAATGAGCTCCGCAGAAAACTTAAAGAAGGCTGTTATCCGCAGGAATCCATAGATGCTGCAATAGACTGGGCAAAGTCAAAACACTATATAGACGACGAGAGATATGTGGAAACTTATCTTCGATATCATTCGGAAGGGAAGTCCAAAAAGAAGATACTATATGATCTCATGAGTAAGGGGATTGACAGAGATCTGATTACTGAAATGATGGACCGGACGGAAATTGATGAGGATGATCAAGTGGAGGAGGAGCTTAAGAAACGTGGTTATACCGCGGATATGGATCCAAAGGAAAAACAGAAGATTCTTGCGGCTTTGACCAGAAAAGGATATTCCTGGTCAGTAATATCAT
>JAUNOA010000020.1 GCA_030531245.1 Lachnospiraceae bacterium | reverse complement strand
TAAAATAATATATTGTTTTGAACCGGCTATATGGAATGTCTGATAAAGACAATCCATATAGCCAATTTTTTGTATAATCAAAGTTACCTGAGGTTTGCACTTGGGGTCATAGTTAAAAATAAGCGCAGTTGTCAAAGTAAGGAAAAGGCGAATTTCTTCAAGGCAGATGAGAGGTATATGGCTTTTATAGTTGCTATTCATTGTTGGCAACACTATATATAGTGTTGCGATGATTTGAATTATACAGATTATAGCGAGAATTGTTGACAAAATGATAATTTATGAGATAATATATTTTCGGAAGGTTATTTATGAGCATATTTAGGAGGATTGTGTATGTCAACAATGGGCGAACGAATTAAATCGTTATTGGATAAGAAGGGTATAAGTCAGAAGACATTGGCCGAAATAGCAGGGTGTACAGAGGCAGCAGTTTCTCACTATATTAAGGGAGACAGAGTTCCAAGATCCAGCGTGCTTACAAAAATTGCGATTGCGTTAGATACTACATCTGATTACTTGATTGAGGGAATTCCGACAGATGTAAAGGATGAACTTGGATATGCCAAAAAACTGATTGCTCGAAATGTTACGCAGATGTCCAATGCAGAAAAGAAGGAAATAATAAATATTCTCATGGGAGGTGACGATGATTAGATGGAAGTTAACAGGCGAAAATTATGAGTTTATCAAAGGAGAAGTAATCCATATTTTCGTAAAATACAATATCAAGTGCATTCCTGTAAGTGGATTTGAGATTGCAACGAAGATGGGAATTGTTTTAGTTCCTTACGGCGGTTTGTCCACCAAAAAACTGTCAGCTGCTATGCATGAAAGCAGAGATGGATTTTATATCGAAAGTGGCGGTAAGGAATACATTTTCTACAACAATATTGGAAAGAATTATGAAAGACAGAACATGACAATACTTCATGAAATAGGACACTGCGTTTTGGATCATACAGGACATAGCAAATATGAGGAAGACGAAGCAAATTTCTTCGCAAAATATGCTATAGCACCACCGGTTCTTGTTGAAAAAATTGGGGCGGTAACACCAAGTGATATCTATTCATCTTTTAATATAAGCTATGAAGCCGCTGTATATGCTTTTGATTACTACTTGGCATGGAAACAGCGCCACGACAGGTTAGGGAAATATACAGAATATGAAAAACGTTTGTTAGCATTTTACAAGAAAAGTGCGTAATAGTTTGAGATTGCGGAGAAAAAGTAGATGAGAAGGAATGAAGCATTATTGGATAAAAGCAAAAGCACCATATATGTAGCTAGAACTACAAATACGGTGCTAATCGAGCAATTTCACTCGAATCTGAACATTAATATTCTATCATAAATAAGACTGAAGGGCAATAAGAATCCATATGCGGGCATTGGCTTGCTAGGACATACAAAGATGAACAATTAACGCTAATCGGGTATTTTCATTCGAATCTGAACAGTTCATAGAAAAATCCGAGTGGCACAACCTCTAGGGAAAGAAGGCTCATTCCTAGTTGTATTCACTGAACGGAGGTGATTCTATGAGCAAAATTAATTCGCAGCGTAAAGGCTGCAAAGATGTTTTTAATGCATTTTTAGTTACCGTTGCAAAGTACGCAGGACTATTTGAGTTTCCGATGATACTTGCAACATATAAAATTCCAAACAGATTAATAGCTTTTTCAAAAGCGATATCGTGTAAGGATTTCAATCAATGGGTTCATTTCTACGAAGACGATCAATTATTCGAACGCCTATGGAATAATCCAAAGAGGTATCTTGATATTCTAAAAAAGTATAATGGAGTAATTCTGCCGGATTTCAGTTTGTACCGGGACATGCCGTTTGCTATGCAGATATGGAACATTTATCGAAGCAGAGCAATTGGACATTGGTTACAAATAAATGGCGTGAATGTTATTCCAAATATTCGATATGGAGACAGAAGAACATATAGAATATGTTGTGATGGAATATCAAAAAATTGTATTATTGCTGTTGGAACCCATGGTACATTAAAACATGCTGCAGATAGAGAAATCTTTTCAGAAGGGCTGGATATTGTTATTAGAAGACTAGAACCATCTGCAATTGTTGTTTATGGTACAGCTCCAGACTGCATTTTTAAGCAATACAAAGACGCTGGAATAAAGATTGTAAAGTTCTGTAGTGAATATGCCACTTCTCACAGGGAGGTGGTATAAAATGGGCGCAGGATATCATGGTGGCTTTGGGGCCACGAAGGGAAGCAAGGAAACAAATGATGCGGCTCCGGGCACGGTAAAACTTGTTAAGAGTGGACCTGGAGAAAAATTCGGTGAATATGCAACTCGTGCAAAACCTAAAGACGGATACACTGATGTAATAATTCATGGAAATCCGGAAACGGATAAGGTTTCTGTATATCATAATGGGAAATGGGTTGATATTGATCAAAGAAGGCTTTCTAATTATGTTAAACAGGACATGGGATATGAAAAAGGTTCGATAAGATTAATATCTTGCAGCACAGGAACTCAAGAGTTCGCACAGAACTTCGCAAATAAGATGGGGGTTAAGGTTATTGCTCCGTCGGATACTGTTTGGGCACATTCTGACGGCAAACTGACAATTGGTCCTAAGTCATACATTAATAACGGAAAATGGGTTGAGTTTAATCCAAGAAAGAGAGGCAAAAAATGATAATCAACAGACAGGGTTATTATAAAGAAATGCCGCACGGCGAAGAATCAGATCCATCAATAAAAGATTTTATCGGAAAGAAAATCGAGAATAAAAAGGAAGTGTGTGATTACCTCAAGAAGGGAATGGTATTAGCTGCTTGTGGACAGGTAGTTCAAGATGTGATACATCCGGAAAAAGGTATCGCTGGAACTCCTGATGACATGACGGATGGAAAGTGGTTATGGCCGGGAGATTTAGCATATTATGTAGAAAACTACGATTTGCAGCTCCCCAAAGAGTTCATCGAGTATATGAAAGAAAAGGCCTGGAAAGTTCCAGACAATCTCGATATTGATTTTGATGAACTTGAGGTAAGGTGATTTTGTAGAACAAATGTGAAGTGTACTTAGAATAGCGGTATGAGGCGAGTAGCCTTGTGCCGCTTGTATGTTAAATAAGATGCAGAGCTGGAAATGGTCACTTCACCTGACAGTTCTCGAAGTACTATGCAAGGAAGATGAATGTGATTGGTTTATGACCGGTTCCCTTGTGGAAGAATGTTCATCTTCTTTTATTAATATTTCGCTTATTAGAGTTAAACTTTGGACGGAGTAATCAAAACTTAAAAGAATCCAAGACAAAATATCCATCTGAATATGTTGTTCCGAATAAAGACGGAGGTCCAATGTCAGGAACACAGTGGAACCAACTATGGGAATATGTCAAAAAGCGCACCACGGAACCAAGATACTATTATCGCAAGGATAAAGACGGGAAGAGAAGAAAACATCTGGTTGTTCCGGAACTTGGAGAATATGCGCCACACAATAATACATGCCAGTATATGATCGATTTCCATGTAACTCCACATATTTTACGTCATACATACATTACGAATCTTCTGGACAAGGGAGTTGATGTTAAGACGGTTCAACATTTGGCAGGGCATAAATCATCGAAAATAACAATGGAAATATATGCTCATTTGAAGTATAATAAAAAAGAAGATATAGCGCAGAAAATAAACAAAGCGTTTGAGGTTACAAGACAGAAAGAACCTCGCAAACCATTGGTTTTACAATAAATGTTTACGAACAACATAAAGAAACCGGGTCTCAAAGCAGCTCGTAGAGCACCACAGTTCAGTAAGAGATAATTTCTCTGTCAGAGATACAAAGAAGCCCCGAAAACATATAGTTTTCGGGGCTTTTGGTTATATTCGGGTGCATGAGCCTTATCTTTTGAAGAAAGGCTGGAAATATATAATTTGAAAGGTTTAGGAAATGAAAAAGAGAGTATTATCCGTTATTATCATTGCAATGCTTCTTTTAAGTATTACTCCGGTGACAAATGCTTTTGCCCAGACTAAAAGAAAACCAGGTACGGTTGTTGTTCTGGCTACCGGAGGAACCATTGCCGGCAGCGGAAAGGAAGGTGAAAACAGCGGTTATACACCGGGTAAAATTTCTGTTAAACAGCTGATAGATTCTGTACCTGATCTATCGGATTTATGTCCGATTGAGGCTGTACAGGTTTTTAACAAGGCATCTGATGATATAACATATAAGGATATGGCAACCCTGGCTAAAACAATCAATTCTCTGGCTAAGGACAGTAATGTCGCAGGATTTGTCGTAACGCATGGAACAGATACACTTGAAGAAACTGCGTATTTCCTCAATCTTACCGTAAAAACAAAAAAGCCGGTTGTTGTTACAGGCGCTATGCGTCCTGCCACAGGATTGTCGGCGGACGGAAACCAGAATCTGTATGAATCGGTTAAGGTCGCAAGCAGCAAAGAATCTGAAGGAAGAGGAGTAATGGTAGTATTCTCTGATAAGATATACAGTGCGAGATATGTTACAAAAATCAATAACAGATCTGTGACTGCAATGGACTCCCGCCTTCAGGGATGTATGGGTGAAGTATCGGATGAAGATCTGCTTTATTACTATCATATCGATAAAAAGCATACAGTCGATACAGAATTTGATGTCAGTAAAATGAAATTTCAGAAGAAGGTCGGAATATTCTATTTCGAATCAAATGCCGATCCGGAAATCGCCAGGTATATCATAAATAAAAGTGACGGCGTTATAATCGCAGGTGCAGGAGATGGTGCAGTAAGCGGTGCAGCCGCAGAAGTTATCGGAAGTTCGACAAAGCCATATGTCAATGTATCCAGAACCGGATCCGGATGCGTTTCTTATTGCGGAGATGATCAGGGGTGGTTAATATCCGGTGCTGATCTTAACCCTCAGAAGGCTGCAATACTCCTGATGCTTGCACTTGAGACAACTAATGATCCAAATAAAATCAGAAAAATGTTCAGGGAATATTGATGCTTTTAGGGTGATGCAGAATAGCTTTGAAAAGGTGGTTAAGACAAAACCGAAGAGTTTGATTATACAACAATGACGGGAATGAAAATCAATTACAAGTCAGCTTCCCGTCTTCTACATGAACGGAAATAACTCTGGTGTCTTCAGGAGAGAATTCCTGATTGCAAATATACTGAAGTGTGATAACCGTATCTCCCGAAAGAGCGGAGTCTGCAGTAAAATACATATTGCAGGAATAGGATTTATCAAAGGATTGTTCTTCAGAACCTGATTCCGGGGAATGTTTTTCACGTATAAGATTATTTGATAATCCGTATTTCCATTTATAGCCGGTCAGATTCGAATCCAGATGGATGCCGAGTGTCTGACCGTCTTTGCTAATCTCATACCAGTCATCGTGCGCTGTATGAGAGGGATTATAACCTGCGGCATCGGCAGGGAAAACAAAGGCCGTAACGCCGAAAACAGCAGCGCACAGGACCGCAAGACAAAGATTGATAACAACCAAAATTTTCAATCCTGTTGAAGCGGTTTTTTTATTTTTCTCTTCTTTTTTATCAGTCCTGAAACTTATCATTCTTTGTTTACCCGCACTATAAATCTGAAATAATTTTAACTCAAAAATAGCTATTTTTCAATAGTATTTATATAGATATTAAAATAGCTATTTTACAGTGAGATTGATAATCTTTTTCAATAGTAGTAGACTATTTGAATAGATAGAAAGGATTAAAAATTGATACTCTACGAGAATACGGTCAAGAATTTCATAAACGCAGCCAACAACCGTTCGTTGGTCAAATATATGATCGATGAATATGAGACTGCCACCGGGTCACAGATAACCCCTTTTCTTAAGCTGAAATGGAAATATATGATGAATATTGCCGCTCAGCTTATTAGTTCTACCCATGGGATGAACAGCGAGTGCGGTATCCGTATAGATCTGTTAAGCGCTTCCGGTTTTCAGGAGGTGCATCTGATTCTGGCCTCTAAAGACGGTAATAAAAACAAAGTACTTTTTGTGGATATGATTCCATGGGAAGATGTGCGTCTGAGTGAAGAAGCGGACATGGTTTATTTTGATGAGGGAATCGGAGCAGGAGAGAAGAAGACCATCCATCCGTCATTTAAAATGGCTGCGAGTATCAATTTCAAATCGTCCGGAGTTGAAAGCGAGTCCATGGATGTTAAGACGGTTGCTTTCCTGTATGACTGTGAATACACACATGAGCGTGATATCATCACACGGTACAGACGTGAACTGACAGATAAATATCCTGTCTGCTATATCGATCAGATCAATAAGCTTGCAGAGTATGTAAAAGAAATCCTCACACATGGAGGAGGAACAGAAGTACTCAGAAGGCTGAAACTCATAGGAACACGTACGGAAAACAATAATAACCTGATGTATCCGGCGCAGAAAATGATTTTTTCGACCGTAAAAAATCATCTTGAAAAGGATGAGCTTGCATGGTTCGTTATTCAGAACCCATCCGGTACAGGGGGAAGTACTTTGCTGGATGAGATAGCATCAGAGGCTGAAAAGCAAAATAAGGATATACTGCTTATCGATAAAGACGAGGAGGCTGACCCGGAGGATTTTCCGAAAGATAAGATAGTGGTCTGGATGTATGATGGTCTGGATGACGAAGAACAGGTCAGAAGTGTCTGCCGTATAGCAGAGGAAAACAATATCTTTGTCTATAAGCTTAAACTGGATGAAACTGTCGGCTTGCCGGACGGCGGCAAAGGCCTTAACTGGATTGAGAGATATCTGGATATAGGAAACGGAGAGAAACTTGAGTGGAATCCGCAGGAGTATCCGATAGTTATAGTTGACAGTCCGGAAGATATGCCTGACAGAGACGGTTATGCAAATGTCATTATACGGGATAATATTTATTTGGACAGAGCAACAGGAGAAATATGCGGCAGCAAAGCAGCCAGAAAGGCTGTATACCGTGAGATATCAAAAGGAAGGAACGGAGTTTATCTTTATATACAGGACCAGGCGTTAAAAGAGTATTTAAAAAAAGGAATACAGGATGCAAAGAACAAATATAACTGGCTGAAAGAGTATATTGACGTATACTCAATGGATGGGGAACAGCTTGAGACTGCGCAGAAAGAAAAACTTTCGAATGAATCGATCAATAAAAAATATACGGACATGGCTATCGGGTATATGGGCCGGTCGGCATGGGACAAGCTGGAACTGCAGTCCAAAAACTGGATATTGTCAGGACTACTTGCATACCACGACATGAAAAAGTATGATCAGTTACTGGATTTTTCAGGTGTCTGCATTTCCATATGCAAGGCGGTGGAACTGGAGACCGGAAACAGATTTTTCAGCAGATACAAACAGTACCTGACTGACAGATACGGTGATGAAGCACCTGACAGAGCACCGTATGCATTGGTGGATGACAAGGGGAGAGAAAAGGTGTTTCTCGATGACAGTACTTTCAGTCTTGGAAAGATCCCGTATCTTACCGGAGCCGGAAAAGACGGAAAAGATTTCAACAGGTATGCATGGAACGAATTTGAAGCCTATTGCAGGGACGAGCTTCTCATAAAACCTGAGATCAGCCGTGACACGATAGACGAACATATCGGGTATACCGAAAAAATCCGGTTGGATTTCAGAAATCAGGCGGCACACAGAATCAGTATGGATGTAATACAGGCGAAGGAATGTATCGACTATGTAGTGGGAATCATGCACCGCCTGGGAATCATGCTGGATGCCTACAGATTTTGATGGTTTATACAACAGCGGTTTATGTTATACTAAATAAAATGATTATTAAACAAGGAGAACTCAGATGATAGACATCGGCATTTTAAACAAACTGAACGTAGCTTCAAAAGAAGAACGTCTTGCAAATCTTAAAGAGATAGTGGCAGAGACGGATTTCCCTGAGGTTGTTCCGCAGTATATCAATAATCATATCCACACGATTTATTCATTTTCCCCGTATTCACCGACGGCGGCAATCTATGCGTCCAGAATGGAGGGACTCAGTACAGCCGGGATTATAGATCATGATTCGATTTCGGGAGCAAGAGAATTTCTTGAGGCTGCGAAGATTGCGGATATTCCCGTTACTATCGGTATGGAGTGCCGTGCCTCGATGGACGGGACGTCTATGGAGGGCCGCAGGACAAACAATCCCGATCAGATAGGAGTCAGCTACATGACTATCCAGTCGGTTCCGCATGACAAAATCGATGAGGTCAATGCATTCTTCAGACCGTATCGTGCAGCCCGCGATGAGAGAAACAAAAAGATGGTCAGAAAGATCAATGACATGCTGGGATTCGATCTTGACTATGAAAAAGATGTTTTTCCGCTTTCTATGGCAAAGGAGGAAGGAGGTGTTACAGAACGACACCTCATGTTCGCACTTGCCAAAAAGATGGTTGAGAAGGTCGGAAAAGGACAGGCAATGGTTGACTATCTTAAAGGACTCGGCATACCGCTGAATGAAAAGCAGACAGCGCAGATGCTTGATATGGAGTATCCTTTCTATGAGTATGATCTGCTCAGTATACTTAAAGGAGAATTCGTTCCGAAGATATTTATCGATGCGACGGATGAATGTCCGAATGTGAAGGATGTAGTGGCTCTCTGCGATAAAGTGGGTGCGCTTTTATGCTATGCATATCTCGGCGATGTCACATCATCTGTTACGGGAGATAAAAAAGCAGCCAAATTTGAGGATGATTATCTTGAAGAAGTTATAAAGTGTCTTAAGGATACCGGAGTAAAGGCAGTTACATATATGCCCACAAGAAATACACCGGAGCAGCTAAAACGTCTTCGTAAGCTCTGTGATGAGAACGGCCTTTTCCAGGTTTCGGGAGAGGACATCAACGGACCGCGTCAGTCATTTATCATCAGAGCGATGGAAAACCCGGAGTTTTCAAATCTTATAGATGCAACATGGAAACTGATTGATCATGAGATAAAAGGAACACCTATTTGCTGAGAAAAATAAGGAGAGTGTAAAAATGGGAAAAAACTTAAACCTGATGGCATTTGACCTGGGCGCAAGTAACGGACGCGCCATGGTAGGACAGTTTGACGGTGATACGATCAGGCTGTCGGAGCTTCACAGATTCGAAAACGGTATCGTGGATATCCTCGGAGTGGGATACTGGGATACGACAAAGCTGTTCTTTGAGATGACAAAAGGTTTGGCTGCAGCAAAGAAAGCGGATATGAAGCTTGACTGTTTCGGAATAGATACCTGGGGCGTTGACTATGGTCTGCTTGATAAGAACGGGCGTCTTTTGGGCAATGTCATCAGCTATAGAAATTCAGTTGATGCCGACATGGAGGAGGCCTTCAAGGTTGTTCCCCAGCGCGAGATCTTTGACAGAACAGGCATCGCAAGCTGTAACTACAATACGCTGTTCCAGCTTTATGCCAGAAAGAGAATCAATGATACAGCACTCGAAAATGCTGATACCTTCCTCATGCTTCCGGATCTTTTAGGCTATTTCCTGACCGGTGAGAAACGTAATGAATATACGATTGCGACAACCAGCATGATGATCAATTACAAGACAAAAGACTGGGATAAAGAACTGGTTTCCAGATTCGGTATTTCACCTGACATATTCCCGCAGCTTGACCGCGCAGGACAGCTCAGAGGAAAACTCTACGGAGCTCTTGCGGATGAACTCGGAATGGATCCGGTAAACTTTGCAGCTGTCGGATGTCACGATACAGCATCGGCAGTGGCAGCTATTCCGGGCGAGGGAAGCTTTGCATTCTGTTCAAGCGGAACCTGGTCGCTGTTCGGAGTCGAGACACCTCAGGCGATCGTTGACGATAATGTATTCACATCAAACTTTGCAAATGAGGGAACAGTTCAGGGTGGCTGCCGTCCGCTCAAGAACATCATGGGTATGTGGATCATACAGGAGTGCAGACGTAACTGGATCAAGGAAGGTAAGAATTATTCATGGAATGATATCGTTGAGCTGGCCCTGCAGGAGAAGCCTCTTGTCAGCATTATCGATCCTGATTACGGTGAGTTCTTCAATCCCGGAAATATGCCGCAGAGGATACGCGATTACTGTAAGAAGACAGGACAGCCTGTTCCGGAGAATGACGGACAGATCGCCAGATGTGTATATGAGAGTCTGGCACTTAAATACAGATGGGCACTTGAAAGACTTGAGGAGATCAAAGGAATGCCGATCGATACACTCAATATCGTCGGAGGAGGAATCCAGAATAAATTCCTCAACAGATGTGTTGCCGATGCTACGGAGCGCCGCGTGATTACAGGACCTATCGAGGGAGCTGCAATCGGTAACTGCCTGATGCAGGCAGTGGCACTCGGAGAACTGAGCGGAATCGAGGAGGTTCGTGAGGTTGTACGTCGTTCGGAAAAACCGGACATCTATGATCCGCAGCCATCTGAAGCATGGCGCGATGCATACGGTCGGCTTCTGAATCTGTTATAATAATAATCCGCAGTCTTCGCATAAATATCCCTTTTCGGGACCGATTCGCTTTGTCAAAAAGCTCTTTAATCTGAATGATAAAGATGAGCTTTTTGAGTCGCTGCTCTGCGCAATTCTCCCTCAAAGGGATTTTATGCTTAGACTGCTATGTAGTTTCAGCATCATACATCGATAGAAAGAAAAATAAAGTTTAGAAAGAAGGCTAAATTATGGATAAGAGTTTTGCAGCAAAGATAGCACCTGCATTCAGAGGAATAACAGGCGCAGCAACGGTTAAGTTCACAGAAGGTGCGGCAGACGGTAAGAAGATAGAGGGATCTACGATTGAAGAGGTATTTGAGAATATCAGGTCTGCAGCGGATGAGACAAAGATCTATGTAGACGGAGTGGGATCATTCGAAGCAGTAAAGGCCGGCAGGACAGGCCGCTGTGCAAACAAGATCACTATCGTAACAGGTTCGGCTCAGGGATTCGGATTCGGTATTGCTTCGGCTATGGTAGAAGAGGGCGCATATATGGTTTATTGCGATCTCAATATCGAGCTTGCACAGCAGAGAGCTGATGAGGCAAATGCGAAATTCGGAGCAGGTACTGCAGTAGCAATCAAGGTCGATGTTTCAAATGAGGAATCGGTTGCAAACCTTATTGATGAAACAGTTCTTGCCTTCGGTGGTCTTGATGTATTTGTAAATAATGCAGGTGTTGTACGTTCAGGCCCTGTTGAGGAACTTTCACTCAAGGATTTCACATTCGTTACAAATATTGATTACATCGCGTACTTTACTTGTGTTAAATACTGTGTTGCCCCGATGAAGATCGAAAAGAAGTTTGCTCCTGACAAGATGTTTGATATCATTCAGATCAATTCCAAATCAGGTCTTGAGGGATCAAACAAGAATTCAGCTTATGCAGGTGCCAAGTTCGGCGGTATAGGACTTACACAGAGTTTTGCCCTTGAGCTTGCTCCATTCGGAATTAAGGTCAATTCAATCTGCCCGGGCAACTTCCTGAACGGACCGCTGTGGTCGGATCCTGAAAAGGGACTTTTCGTTCAGTACTTCAAGGCAGGAAAGGTACCCGGAGCAAAGTCGGTTGAAGATGTACGTGCATACTATGAGGCCAAGGTTCCGCTCGGACGCGGATGCGAGACAACGGATGTAAACCGTGCTATATATTATCTGCTTGAGCAGGTTTATGAGACAGGTCAGGCTCTTCCTGTAACAGGCGGTCAGGTAATGCTGAACTGATTGTGCAGATAATAACATCAGACAAGTCAATCAAATCAGTGAGACTAAAATAATTCGGACTGTATTTTGGGAGGATAAACATGTTCAGCGTTGCCAGGTGGAAATCAGATATACTTTCTTCAACTGAAAAAAAGGCCATGCCGGTTCTTTCATTCCCGGCGGTTCAGCTTCTTGATATATCTGTTAAGCAGCTTATTTCGGAAAGTGACATACAGGCGGCCGGAATGAAAGCTGTAGCGGACAGGTGTCCTGATGCGATGGCATCGGTCAATCTCATGGATCTTTCAGTGGAAGCGCAGTGCTTCGGTGCTCCGATAAGATATTCGGATGATGAAGTTCCGACATGTATGGGACCGGTCATAGACCCGGACGATGACGAGGATGAACATCTGGAAGCAGCGCAGGCACTGGAGATTCCTGCGATAGGATCCGGGCGTACGGATGTATATATAAACGCAATCAAAAAGGCGAAACAGCTCATAACAGACAGACCGGTATTTGCGGGTTGTATAGGTCCGTTCTCGCTGGCAGGACGTATAGTGGATGTCACGAATTCACTGGTATTCTGCCTGACAGAACCGGATTATATGCATATAGTGATCAGCAAAGCAGCGGAATTCATCACAGGATATATCAAAGCATTCAAGGAAGCGGGAGCAGACGGAGTAGTTATGGCAGAGCCTCTTGCAGGACTTCTCTCGCCGTCACTGGCAGGGGAATTTTCGGGAGAATATTGCAGAAGAATTTCCGAAGCGGTGAAGGATGATTCATTTGCATTCATATATCATAACTGCGGAAATACTGCGGCAGTTACGATTGATTCGATTCTTGAGGCAAATGCTGATGCATATCATTTCGGAAATGCAGTCAACATGGAAGAAATAATGCAGAAGATGCCATCGGATGTAATCTGTATGGGTAACGTGGATCCGGCGGGACAGTTTATGAACGGAACTCCCGAATCCATCAGACAGGCTACATTGAGCGTTATGGAAAAATGCTGCAGATATCCGAATTTCGTCATCAGCTCAGGCTGTGATATCCCGCCTAAATCCGGATGGGATAATATCGACGCATTTTATGCAGCCGTAAATGAGTTTTACGGACGTTAATGTATGGATAAGACAGGCATTATCAATCTCAAATGAGACAATACCTCAGAGAAAAGGGTGTTGCTTTTGTATAAAATATAATATAATCATCTATAACAGTTTGCTATTTTAGCATATTTTTTACGAAGGAGTATTAATTATGGCAGCAGGAAAGAATCGTTACATCGGTGAGTATCCGGTTATCGGTATTCGCCCTATTATCGATGGTCGTCAGGGCCCTCTTAAGTTAAGAGACAGTCTTGAAGGACAGACAAGAGCAATGGCAGAAGCAGCCAAAGAGCTCTTTGAAAAGAACTTATTCTATTCAAACGGTCAGCCTGTAAAAGTTGTAATCGCTGATCATTCTATCGGACGCGTTCCTGAGTCTGCAGCATGTGCTGAGCAGTTCAGAAAAGAAGGCGTTTCAATCACGCTTTCTGTAACACCTTGCTGGTGCTATGGTTCAGAAACAATGGATATGGATCCCATGACAATTAAGGGTGTCTGGGGATTCAACGGAACAGAGAGACCGGGTGCTGTTTATCTGGCATCGGTTCTGGCTACACATGCACAGAAGGGTCTTCCTGCATTTGGTATTTACGGACATGAGGTACAGGACAGAGATCAGGTTACCGAGATTCCGGAGGATGTACAGGAGAAGCTTTTAAGATTCGGTCGTGCAGCAATCGCTGTTGCGACAATGCGCGGAAAATCATATCTTCAGATCGGTTCCGTAACGATGGGTATCGGCGGATCAATCATGGATCAGGCATTCATGGAGGAGTACCTCGGACTTCGCGTTGAGTCGGTTGATGAAGTTGAGATCCTTCGCCGTATGGAAGAGGGAATCTATGACAAGAAGGATGTAAAGAAAGCTCTTGAGTGGACAAAGAAACATTGCAAAGAGGGCAGAGACGATAATCCTAAGTCAGTTAAATTCTCAAAGGAAGAAAAAGAGAAACAGTGGGAGTTCACGGTTAAGATGTACTGCATCATCAAAGATCTTATGTGCGGCAATCCTAACCTTCCTGCAAAGTTTGACGAGGAGCAGCTTGGACACAACGCTATCGTTGCAGGATTCCAGGGACAGAGACAGTGGACAGACCATTGGCCGAACTGCGATTATCCGGAAGCATTCCTGTCATCAACATTTGATTATCAGGGAGCACGTGAGCCGTATACACTGGCAACAGAGAACGATGTACTCAACGGACTCGGCATGCTCTTTATGAGACTGCTTACAGGACGTGCATCTATCTTTGCCGATGTACGTACATTCTGGTCACCGGACGCAACAAAGAGAGTTACAGGATATGAGTTCGAAGGACATGCTGCCGAGAATGGCGGTATCATCCATCTGCTTAACTCAGGTGCCGCTTGTCTTGACGGAAACGGCGAGGCAGTTGACGCAAAGGGCAACCATCTTATGAAGAGATGGTGGGAAGTAACAAACAAGGATATCGAGGCTATGACCAAAGCAACAGTATGGTGCGAGGCAGGATTCGATAACTTCCGCGGCGGCGGCTTCTCATCACACTGGAATACAAATTATGAATTCCCGTGCACAATGATCAGACTTAATCTTGTCAAAGGTCTCGGACCGGTTCTTCAGATTGCAGAAGGATGGACAGTTCCGCTTCCAGAGAAGGTTAATGATACTCTTATGGAGAGAACAAATCCGACATGGCCTTGCACATGGTTCACACCACGCTGTGATCACAAGGCAGGAAGTCCGTTTGAGAATGCATATGCGGTTATGAACAACTGGGGTGCAAACCACGGTGCTATCTGCTACGGACATGTAGGCGCAGACCTTATCACAATGTGCTCAATGCTTAGAATTCCTGTATGCATGCACAATGTACCCGATGAGGATATCTTCAGACCGGCAGCATGGAATGCATTCGGTATGGATAAAGAGGGTCAGGATTACAGAGCATGTGCAGCATACGGCCCGATGTATAAAAACGGAGGTAGATAATGTTAAAAGGAATTCCGGCAATTCTTTCACCCGAACTTCTCAAAGTTCTTTGTGAGATGGGACACGGGGACCGCATCTGTATAGGTGACGGAAACTTCCCCGGAACATCTATGGCCAAACCAAACAACTGCGTTGTTGTCCGCCTTGACGGTCACGGCGTCAATGAGATACTTGATGCTATCCTTCAGGTGATGCCGCTTGATGAGTACACAGATCATCCGGTAATGCTTATGGATAAGATGGAATGTGACAAGGCACTCGATATTCCTGTATGGAAAGAGTACAAGAAAACAGTTAAGAAGTATGATAAGCGCGGTGCAAAGGCATTCGGAGCATATGAGAGATTTGAGTTTTATGAGCAGGCTAAAAAATGCTACTGCATCCTTCAGACAGGCGAAACTCAGATTTATGCAAATGTTATACTTCAGAAAGGTGTTGTTAAATAATAATGTTTAGCAGCATGATATAAACAGTCTGTTTCAGGTGCCGGCATTTCCGGAGAGGTTGTCCGGCACCGGACGGATTGAAATACAGAATTAATAGGAGAAAATTATGGCACTTTTAGATCAGATCAGTGAGAGACTTCAGGCAGGCAAGGCAAAAGAAGTAGTAGCATTGGTTCAGCAGGCGATCGATGAAGGCATTGCAGCAGAGAAGATACTGAATGAAGGACTCCTCGCAGGAATGAATATCATCGGCGAAAAATTCAAGAACAACGAAATCTATGTACCTGAGGTTCTCGTGGCAGCACGTGCTATGAGCAAAGGTTCGGCACTTCTTAAACCGCTTCTTGCAGATGCAGGTGCAACAGCAACAGGAAAAGTCTGCATAGGAACGATCGAAGGTGACCTTCATGATATCGGAAAGAATCTTGTCATCATGATGATGGAGGGTAAAGGTCTTGAGGTTATCGACCTCGGAACAGACGTAACACCGGATAATTTCGTTGAGACTGCAGTAAAAGAAAACTGCAATATCATCGCATGCTCCGCACTGCTTACAACTACCATGAATACTATGGCTGAAGTTGTCAATAAAGCCAAGGAAGCAGGTATTCGTGACAAGGTTAAGATCATGATCGGCGGAGCTCCCGTAACAGAGGAGTTCTGTAATAATATCGGTGCTGATGCATACACACCGGATGCAACATCTGCGGCAGAGGCTGCGGTTGAGTTCTGTAAATAACCATTTGGAGGCATTATGAACAGCATCGAAAGATTCTATGCAACTATCGAACGCAGACCGGTCGACAGACCTGCTTGCTGGATGGGAGATCCGACTCCGGGTGAAGCTGAAAAACTTGTAAAGTTCTATGGGGTAAAGGATGTTTCAGAACTGAAAAAAGTATGCGGTGATGATTTTTATGCGGTAGAAATCCCGTATCATTCAGAAACCTGCAACGCGATTTTTGCAGCATTTGACTGGTATATGGGAGGAAGCGATGTTGACGTGGAGCACCGTACGCTTACAGCCAGAGGATGCTTTGCAGACTGCGAAGATGTTGAAGATGCAGAGGCATTGAATTTTCCGTGGCCGGATCCGGAAAATTATATCGATCCGGAACTCTGCAGAAAGCTGGTCGATGAAGCACCGGATGACAAGGTGGTTTTAGGTATGCTCTGGGGAGCACATTTCCAGGACACATGTGCAGCATTCGGTATGGAGACGGCACTCATGAATATGATTGCAGAGCCGGAGCTTTACCATTACGTCGATGACCATGTGGTTGATTTTTACTGCAGGGCTTTGCGGATTTTCCTGGAGGCAACAAAGGGTAAAGTGCACGCTATCCTTATAGGAGACGATATGGGCAGCCAGCGAGCTCTTATGATAAGTCCCGCACAGGTAGCAGAGTTTGTAACTCCCGGAGCAAAGAAGCTCATAGATATAGCACACAGTTACGGAGTTAAAGTTATCTATCATTCCTGCGGTTCGATTTTTGAGGCGATTCCGTCTATTATCGAGTCAGGTGCGGATGCTATTCATCCGATTCAGGCCAAGGCTGCAAATATGGAGCCGTGGAGACTTAAAGAAAACTTCGGGGATAAGGTAAGCTTCTGCGGCGGAGTGGATACCCAGGAACTTCTTCCCCATGGAACTCCGGAAGATGTCAGAGACAAAGTAAGAGAACTCAGAGATATATTCCCGACAGGGCTTATCATTTCCCCAAGTCATGAGGCTCTTCAGATAGATGTTCCGGCAGAAAATGTCAAGGCGCTTTTTGATGCGGTTGCCGAGTTAAACTGATACGGAGGAAGAAATATGAAATTAAGATTCGGACAGTTCAGTCAGGCAAAAGAGGGTCTGGAAGCATATAAGAAATGGCATGCAAATCCTATGCCGGGCGTAAATGAGATGATCAGGGAATGCGGGATAAGCAATTATACGATCTACAATATCGGAGATAGGCTTTTCGCGTACTTTGAGTGGGAAGGCGAGGATTTTGATGCTGATATGGCAAAGATGGCAGCTGATCCTAATACTCAGGCATGGTGGGATGTTGTAAAACCCCTCATGTGTCCACCTGAAGGACTTCCGGCAGGTGAATGCTGGGTCAATATGGATGAGGTATATCATCTTGATTAAATGCTACTAAAATGTTACAATATATTAGCCTTTTTGGCATATAATCTGTCAATTATCGCATAAAGCGATTTTTGAATAATAAAAATGGAGGAAACTAAATAATGAAGAAGATTTTTGCAATCGTTCTGGCAGCAGTTATGGTTCTTTCACTCGCAGCTTGCGGTGGATCATCAGCTCCAGCAGCAGAAGCAGCTCCGGCAGCAGAAGCAGCAAAAGAAGAAGCAGCTCCAGCAGCTGAGGCTTCAAAAGGCGACGTTCCTGTTATCGCTTACGTTCCGAAGGTTATGGGACAGGCATGGTGGGATTATGTACAGAAGGGTGTTGAGCAGTGGGCAGCAGATAACGGCATCGACGTTACCTACAAAGGACCGACAGAGGTTGACGCTGCAGCACAGGTACAGATCATGACAGACCTTGTAAATCAGGGTATCGATATCCTTTGCTTCTCACCTAACGATCCTGACGCTTGTGAAGCTATCTGCAAGGAAGCTATGGACAAGGGAATCAAGGTTGTTTGTACAGAGGCATCAGGTATGACAAACATCGATTTCGACGTTGAAGCATTTGATGAAGCAGGTATGGGCGGATTCCTTATGAAGAACCTTGCTTCTATGATGGGTGAAGAAGGACAGTACATCACAATGGTTGGTTCTATGACAATGGAATCACATAACAACTGGGCAGATGCAGCAGTTGCTTACCAGGAAGAGAACTATCCTAACATGGAGCTCGTTCCGGACGCAAGAGTTGCAAACGACTCTGACGCTGAGAAGGCAGCTAACCTTGTTAAAGAGCTTAAGCAGAAATATCCGGACCTCAAGGGTATCCTTGGTACATCATCATTTGATGCTCCTGGATGTGCACGTGCTATCGAAGAGCTCGGCCTTACAGGCAAGATGTTCGCTATTTCAGTTGCTATGCCATCTGAGACAGCTGACTACCTCAAAGAGGGTACACTTCAGTGTGTAGCACTTTGGGATCCTGCAGTTACAGCTCATGTACAGCTTAACACAGCAGTTAAGATGTTCAACGGCGAAGAGATCAAGGAAGGTATGGATCTCGGAGAAGTTGGTTATGAGTCAATCAAGATCAACGGCAAGGTTATCGTTGGTGATGCAGCACTTGCTGTTACAAAGGATAACTGCGACAGCTTCGGTTTCTAATTTGATTTAGAATCAGACACGCTATTATCGTGCCGGGGGCGGGATGCTTCCCGCCTCCGGTTTTTTATCCAATAGGAATTGCGTTTTATCAGATAATAACGCTCCGCGAGATGTGCTGCTTACGCGTTAAGGGAACTTGCCACAGCTGTGATCTCGCCCAGCGCGGGCATATCGCAGGCGATATGCTTTTCACATAAGCAAAGAAGTATCCTGATAAATATTTATGAAGCAGGCGTTTGGTGAAAACGATTGCTTCATAAGTATTTATATGATACTAAAAGATGGAAGGAGTTTGCGAAACAATGTCTGAATATTTGCTTCAAATGAAGGGAATAGACAAGAACTTCTCCGGTGTACATGCACTTGATCATGTTGATTTTGCAGTTCGTCCGGGACGCGTTATGTGTCTCGCGGGAGAGAACGGATGCGGTAAGTCAACACTTGTTAAGATTATTTCAGGTGTATATACCAAGGATGAGGGTGAAGTCTATTTTGAGGACAAGCTTGTAGAGCATATTACCCCGGCGGAGGCTACACGTCTCGGCATCCAGGTAATCTACCAGGATCTCTCAATCTTCCCGAACCTTACTGTTATGGAGAATCTTGCAATTAACAGTGAGATTACAGCTAACAGAAAACTAGTCAACAGAAAACGCTGGGAGGCTACGGCAAAAGAAGCTCTCTCAAAGATCGGTTATGATATCGATCTTAACGCAAAGATGGGACAGCTTTCGGTTGCTGATAAGCAGCTCGTAGCTATCTGCCGTGCACTTCTTTTCAATGCAAAACTTATCATCATGGACGAGCCGACAACAGCGCTTACCAAGAAAGAAGTTGATGCTTTGTTCAAAACTGTACGTCAGCTGAAAGATTCAGGAATCGCTATCATGTTTATCGGACATAAGATCGAAGAGATTTTTGAAATCGCTGATGATGTCTGTGTAATGAGAAACGGTAAGAATGTATTCCTGGGCGAGACAAAGGGACTTGAGCGTAAAGACCTTATTTACTATATGACAGGCCGTGAGATCAACGATGATTTCTTCGTTCCGGAGAATATCAGTGAAAAACCTGTCCTTGAGGTCGAACATCTTGGCCTTAAGAATAAATTTGAGGATGTTTCATTTGACCTCAGAAAAGGCGAGATACTCGGAATCACCGGACTTTTAGGATCAGGACGTACTGAACTTGCGCTTGCACTTTTCGGACTTGAGCATCCATCAGAGGGAACGATCAAGATCAACGGAAAAGAAGAGAAGATCACTTCACCTATAAAGGCTCAGAATCTTAAAATCGGTTATGTACCGGAGGACCGACTCACCGAAGGTCTGTGTATGGAGCAGCCGATCGCTGACAATATTGAACTGGCATCTCTTAAGAGACTTTCAAAGGGCGGAATACTGAAGAAAAAAGATATTCTTGCAGATGCACAGAAATGGGTAGATACATTTAAGATCAAAACAGATGATGCAAGAAAGAAAGCAAACACTCTTTCAGGCGGAAACCAGCAGAAGATAGTACTTTCAAAGTGGCTGGCAAATGACCTTGATATCCTTATCCTCAACGGACCTACAGTAGGTGTTGATATCGGTGCAAAGCAGGATATCCATCATCTGGTTCATGAACTTGCCAATGAAGGACTTGCTGTTATCATCATTTCAGATGACCTTGCAGAGGTTGTCGTAAACTGCTCAAGAGTAGTGGTTATGAAGGCCGGAAAGATCGTTGGAGAGATGACAGGAAAAGACATCACGGAAGACAATATCCGTGAGATAATCATGTAAGGAAGGAGGAAGATATCAGATGAAAAAATCCACTGCATTGCAGCGTTTGTTAAAAAGAACTGAGTTTTATATTTTCCTCGTTCTTATCGCGCTGATTATAGTTATTCAGGCAGTATCGGGAGGTCAGCTCCTCGAACCGAACATCGTGGTTACTATACTGCGTACGATGGTTGTTGACGGACTGTTCGCACTCGGATGTCTGCTGGTTATGGTATCGGGCGGATTCGATATGAGTTTCCCTGCCATCGCAGCTCTTTCATATTCATTGGCAACAACTATCTGTCTCAACAACGGATGGTGCCAGACGACAGCATGGGCAGGATTTGCACTTTCAATCATATTCGGTGCTGTCCTCGGAATGCTCAACGGTGTTATCATATCAAACTTTGCACTCAATACGATGCTTGTAACACTCGGTACTCAGACATTCTTCACCGGTCTTTCGATGGGTCTGTTTGAACTGAAGGAGATCACATCAACTCTTCCAAAGGGACTTCGTGCACTCGGTGAGTGGTCACTGTTCGAGGTTCAGTCATCGGCAGGACTTTCGGCATCCATGACAGGACTTTTCATTTTCCTGATCATAGCTGCGATTGCGACATCATTTGTACTTAACAAAACGATGTTCGGCCGTGCTCTTTATGCAATCGGAGGTAATGAGGTTTCTGCAGAGCGTGCAGGTTTCAATGTTAAGAAGACTAAATTCATACTTTATACAGTAGTCGGTGCTATGGCAGGATTTACAGGAATGATCCGTGTATGCATGGCACGTCAGTCTATTCCGAAGGCTCTGGTTAACAAGGAGATGACCATCATCCCTGCAGTTATCCTGGGCGGCGCTTCTATCTATGGTGGTGAGGGATCTGTATTCGGTACTATGACCGCAATCGGTATCATTTCACTTGTTTCCAACTCTATGCTCCTTGTAGGTATCGATACTTACTGGGAGAAGTTCTTCAATGGTCTGATCATCCTTATCGGTATCACGATCTCATCATTGCAGGCCAAGAGAAACCGTCGATAAGGGGAGGTGGAACGATGAAAGAATTAAAGAAAAAATACGGTTACACCTTTATGCTTCTTATCCTTGCAGCTATAGTTATTGTATTCTTTACACTTACAAAGGGTAAACAGTTCTGGAAACCAACAGTATGGCAGGGCATGATGGCTCAGTTCCCTGAGTACGGTATCATGGCACTCGGACTTATGTTCTGTTTCATCTGCGGAAAGATGGACATGAGCTTCATGATGCTGGCTGACTTTGCAACAGTTATGGCAGTACGTTACATCGTAGCAAATGTAACGGAAGGTATGTCAAACTCACAGGTTGGCGGAGTTATACTTGTCGGTGTAGTTATCGCACTTGCGATTGCAGTCGTCGGAGGTATAATAAACGGACTTCTGGTTACGCAGCTGAATATCCCGCCTGTTATGGCGACGATCTCCATGCAGATGGTTTGGCTGGGATTTTCGACAGCGCTTACACGTGGTGATACAGTTACAGGTCTCCCGACACTTTACACAGAGATCGGACATAAGCAGTTATTCGGATTCCTTCCGCTTCCGATGCTGATCTTCATCGTACTCTTCATAATCTCTGCACTTGTTCTCAAGTACACGGTATACGGAGAGAAGATATATATGATCGGTACAAATGAGAAAGCTGCCAAGTTCTCAGGAATCGATACGACAGCAACCATCATCAAGACATATGTACTGTGCGATGTTTTTGCAACTATCGGTGCTCTTATCATGGTTTCAACCATGGCATCGGCAAAGGCCGATTACGGTACATCATATGTTACACGTTGTATCCTGATTCTCGTACTTGCAGGTGTTCTTCCAAACGGTGGTATGGGCAAGATCCTTAATGTGCTTATTACGATACTTACTATCCAGATTATTGCAACAGGTGTTAACCTCTTCCCGAACCTTAACACTTACTATGCATCGCTTATCTGGGGCGGACTCCTTGTAATAGTACTTATCCTTTCCACAAGGATGGTAGAGGGACAGCTCGTGCTCTTCAAAAAGAAGAATCCGGAGGCAAAGAGCAGAAAACTCTACAAGAACGACTGATAATACAATTGATATTTATTTTAAGCTTAGCGGCTGCCGGAAAATGGCAGCCGTTTTGCAATTTGGATTGAAAGACCTGAGGAGTGGTTATACAATATGTAATAGTATTTGCAGAAGGTTGACTGCTAATAGTATTTATAAAATGAGAGGAATCGGATATGGTAGATATTTCACTCGAGGAATTTAAAGAAGCTGAGAAACTTCTTATGCCGATAATTCACAGAACCGAAACGCTGTTTTCAAATTCATTTTCAAAAATAGCAGGAAGCAATGTGTATTTAAAACCCGAGAATCTGCAGAAAACGGCCTCATTTAAAATCAGAGGTGCTTCATATAAGATAATGAAACTGCAGCAGAAGGGTGAACATAGAAATGTTGTTTCGGCCAGTGCCGGAAATCACGCACAGGGAGTTGCATACGCTGCCCGGAAAGCCGGAGTCAAGGCAAAGATAGTTATGCCTGTCAGCACTCCGCTTATGAAAATCGAAGCGACTAAAAGCTACGGAGCGGAAATAGTACTGAGCGGAACAGGCTTTGATGAGGCCTTTGCAGAAGCCATGAAGATAAATGCTCTTGAAAATGCATGTTTTATTCATCCGTATAATGACATTGATGTAATTACAGGTCAGGGAACGGTCGGACTGGAAATATTGGAGGACTATCCGGATACAGATATAATTCTTGTACCGGCAGGCGGAGGCGGACTTTTAGCGGGAATAGCAACAGTAGCCAAAAAAATGAAACCGGATGTCAAGGTCATAGGTGTTCAGGCAGAGACTGCAAATGCGATCTGTCGCAGCTTCAGAGAGAAAAAGCATATAGTTACAGATACTGCGGATACAATAGCGGATGGTATCGCAGTAAAGAATCCGGGAGAAATCTGTCTGGATCTGATATTCCAAAATGTTGATGAGATGCTTGAGGTAGGAAATGAGGATATTGACATAGCTATACTCACAATGGTTGAAAGGACCAAACTTATCACAGAACCGGCAGGAGCGGCATCCATAGCTGCGCTTATGAAATACAAGGATCGCTTTAAAGGTAAAAATGTAGTATGCATTTTAAGCGGAGGCAATGCTGACACGTGGAAGATACACAGATACCTCGAGGTAGGGCTTATCAAAACAGACAGGTGGGTTACATTTGAGGCAATGATTAAGGCAAAGCAGGGATCAATGCCGAAGCTTACGGATATTATAGTAAATCAGTGCGGAACCACGCTTATGGACATTACGCTTGACAGATATGCAGAAACCAATCCTGATCTGATAGCATGTCGTGTAACCTGTGAAGTCAGAAATGCGGAACATAAAAAAGAGCTTATACAGACCTTGAAAAAACATTACGAGATAAAACTGTTTTCGTAATCAGATGATGGGAGAAAAAACATATGGAAAACGATATAAGAAAAGAATGGGAAAAAGAAGTTGAGTATGCCAAGTGCATGGCAGGACAGATGTATGATACCAAGATTGATGCCAGAAATGCGGCTCATCAGGCAGCAAACGATATCTGCTGGGAATTCAACAATACCAGACCATCGGATGAAAAACGCCGTGAGGAGCTGATACGCAAGCTGTTCGGCAAGGTCGGAAAAAATGTTTATGTTGAGCCGTTCATCTGGGTTGGATTCGGAACAAATATTGAAGTGGGCGACAATTTTTTCGCCAATAACTGCTGCAACTTCATGGATCCCGGAAAGATTACATTCGGAAATGATGTCTTCGTAGGGGCAAACTGCGGGTTCTATACAGCTCATCATCCGATAGGAACGGAGCTTAGAAATCAGTATTATGAGTGGGCATTTCCGATAACGGTAGGTGATAACGTCTGGTTCGGGTCCGACTGTACCGTAGTTCCGGGAGTAACGATAGGAAGCAATGTTGTCGTAGCCGCAGGAAGCGTCATAGTACATGATGTTCCGGATAACTGCGTGGTTGCCGGAAATCCGGCTGCAGTCGTAAAACAGTTGTCACCTAACGGTACAACAAGGGCAGAAAGAGAAGTGTGAAACTGAAATTTGAAAGAGTATGATTATTATATAGTTGAAATCAATCATTGCGACATTTATAATTCATTATTAGCGGAATTGAGATTTTTATAACGATATATATTTGATTATTATCATTACAGGTGTTATTTACAACATAAAGTAATTGTGTACGGAAATGACGAAACTAATTGATATTGCAAATAAACTGAATATTTCGGTTGCCACAGTATCTAAAGCTCTGAACGGAAAAGGAAGAATCAGTTCGGAACTTCGACAGAAGATCAAAGATACTGCTGAACAGATGAATTACCATCCGAATGAGTTTGCAAGAACACTGAAAACAAAAGAAACAACCATGATAGGAGTAATATTACCTGATATTACTAATATTTTTTATGGAAAATTGCTGAAAGGCATAGACCGGGCTGCCAGGCATAATGGATATAGTGTTATGTTTTGTAATTCAGGAGAAAACATGATACATGAGAAGTATTACTTTGAGATGCTAAGAAATAAAAATGTCTGTGGTGTAATTATCGGAACATCATGTCTGAGTGATTATTATGATAACTTGTCGGAAGAAGATAACGTTGTGTTTGTAGATTGCCTTCCGTCAGAAACAAAGAGATTTCCGTTTGTTTCAATTGATAACTATAAAGCTGCATATGAGTTAACAGAACATGTTCTGTCAAAGGGATATACAGATGTGAAGATGATTTGTGGTCCATCCATAGAGACAACAACAAAGGAACGTGTGCGTGGATTTGAAGATTGTATGAAAAACCACGGATATAAGGGGACTCGAAGAGTGTTTGAAGGAGAACACAGTTTCGAAGGCGGAAAGCAGGTGATGGATAAGATATTAGCGAAAGGTAGACCCCAGGCTATTATAACGGAAAACAATTTTCTTGCTTTTGGAGCGTTGTCAAGCATACGTGAAAACGGATTTGAAGTTCCCGGTGATGTAGCTGTGGCGTGCTTTGATGGAATTGATGAATTTGACACAATGTTCATTGATCTGACATCTATTATCCAACCGGTTGAAGAAATAGGAACTAAAGCCGTAGAGATGATAATGAAAAAAATAGAAAAAGTTGATTCGAACGATATTAACCAGAGAGTATTACTTGATTATATACTCAACGAAGGAGAATCTATCTGAGATAAATAAAGTGGTTTATATTGAAAACAAAGCCTGGATTATGAAGAAAACCGAATGTAGTTTTATCTGACATTTGATGTGGGTCGTCTACTGGGCTTTGTTTTTTAAAGAAAAAATTGCACAAAAAAGAACAGGAAAGTTTGACGATATTATTCATTGACAAATTAGTGTATAGAAACTAATATAAAAGCATACTGAGAAAACGTTTGCGCAACAGGACAGATCAATATTTGCGCAATTATTTTAGGCAAAATGAGCAAACGTTTACTCAAGCAAGGAGGGACGAGAGATGTTTGTTGATATTCATACTCACGCATACAGAAAAAAAGTACATTTCATAGGAGAGTGTTTTTCTACAATAGAAGAACTTATCGAGAGATATGATCAGATAAATGTTGAGAAATTCTGTATTCTACCGATTGTTAATCCCGAGATTTATTTTCCGCAGGCAAATGAAGATATTTTGGATATGTATGAAATGTATCCGGACAGAGTAGTTCCTTTCTGTAATATTGATCCAAGAGCTGTTACCAATTCACCTTACACAGACTTTGTTCCTGTGCTTCAGTATTACAAAGATCGTGGTTGTAAAGGTGTAGGTGAAATTATGCCGAATCTTGATTTTGACGATCCGATGGTCCAAAACCTTTTTGCAGCTGCTGAAAAGGTCGGTCTTCCGGTTACTACAGATGGTTCCGATGTTCATACGCATGATTTTGGTCTATATGATGATCCGGGACTTCCAAGACTTGAACATACACTTCAGAAATTCCCGGAGTTGAAAATGTTTGGACATGGACCGATTTTCTGGTCTGAAATTGCCAAATTGGAGACGATAGGTTCACGAGGATTTGTCTTTGACAATGACCCTCATGGACATCAGGTCGGACGACTTCCTCAGTCTAAGATCGTTGATGAAGGCGTAGTTCCAAAACTGTTTCGCTTATATCCGAACCTTCTGGGCGATCTGTCAGACAGAACATGTTACAACGCATTTGCTCGTGATGAGGAATATGGTGCGAAGTTTATGATGGAGTTTCAGGACAGACTTTGCTTCGGGACAGATATGCTATATCCGGATATGGAAATTCCTATGATAGACATGATGATCAGATGGAAGAATGAAGAGAAGATATCTCAGGAAGCATTTGATAAGATTGCAAAAGAGAATGCGATTCGTATTCTTGGACTGGATAAATAAATCAGAACAGCACACACATTGGTGTGGTGGTATATATTTTTCAACAAAAACTTGTGGAGGAAAAAAGATGAAAAAAGTTTTAGCATTATTATTGGCAACAGTAATGGTACTTTCGCTTGCAGCTTGTGGTGGTTCAGCTTCAAAGAGTGCGGAAGCAGCACCAGCAGCAGAAGCAACAAAAGAAGACGGAAAAAAGATTCCAGTAATCGCTTATGCAGCTCCTGTAGTCGGACAGGCATGGTGGGATCATGTTCAAAAGGGTGTAGAGAAATGGTCAGAGGAAACAGGCATTGAAGTAATCTACAAAGGACCTACAGATGTAGATGCAGCTGCCCAGATTCAAATAATGACAGACCTTATCAATCAGAATATTGATGTTCTGTGCTTCTCTCCAGTTGATCCTGAAGCGTGTGAACCTATCCTTGCAGAGGCAAGAGAAAAAGGAATCATCGTAATCGGAACAGAAGCATCAACAATGGAAAACATGGATTGGGATGTGGAAGCATTCGATAATGATGGTATTGGTGGCTTCCTTATGAAAACCCTTGCTGAGCAGATGGGTGAAGAAGGCGAATATGTAACAATGGTTGGAGACCTTACAAATGAGTCGAACAATAACTGGGCTGATTCAGCAGTTAGATATCAGGAATCAAATTATCCAAATATGAAGCTTATTGATGATAAGAGAGTAGCAAGTAACTTCGATGCTGAGAAGGCTTATAGTGTTGTTAAGGAATTAAAGCAGAAATATCCGGACCTTAAGGGAATTCTTGGTACATCATCGTTTGATGCTCCTGGTGCTGCTCGTGCAATAAAGGAAATGGGACTCACAGGTGAAATGTTTGCTATTTCAGTTGCAATGCCATCAGAGACATCAAATTATCTTGAGGATGGTACGCTTAAGAGCATCGCACTTTGGGATCCGGCGCTTTCAGCTCGTTGTCAGCTTAATGCAGCAGTTAAGATGTTTAACGGAGAAGAAATAAAGGATGGAACAGATCTCGGGGAAGAGGGTTATCATTCTATTATCATCAACGGTAAGGTTCTTACAGGTGATGCGGCTATCGCTATTACAAAGGATAATTATAAGGATTATAACTTATGATTATTTGAATTATTTGCCATATGTTTGATGAGGAGTTCTTTGTAACTCCCCATAATATCTTACCGATTATATTTTGAAAGGGGTGTTTGTTTTGTCTGAGTATTTACTTCAAATGAAGGGAATAGACAAGTCCTTTGGAGGTACGCATGCATTAGATCATGTGAATTTTGCAGTTAAACCTGGCAGAGTTATGTGTCTGGCGGGTGAAAACGGTTGTGGAAAATCTACGCTGGTAAAAATAATTTCTGGTGTATATACAAAAGATGAGGGAGAAGTATATTTTGAAGATAAGTTGATTGAACATATTACTCCTGCAGATGCTACTAAGCTTGGTATACAGGTTATCTATCAGGATTTGTCAATTTTCCCGAATTTGACGGTCAGAGAAAACCTTGCTATTAACTCCGAAATACTGAATAACCGTAGATTCGTTAATAGAAAACGCTGGGATGAAACTGCAAAAGAGGCACTATCAAAGATAGGATATGATATAGATCTCAATGCAGAAATGGGGACATTGTCAATTGCGGACAAACAATTAGTTGCAATATGTCGTGCGCTTCTTTTTAATGCAAAACTTATCATTATGGATGAGCCGACTACTTCTTTGACAAAAAGGGAAGTTGATGCTTTGTTTAAAACAATACGCCAATTAAAAGAAACCGGAATCTCAATTATGTTTATCGGGCATAAGCTTGAAGAAATCTTTGAAATTGGTGATGATGTATGCGTCATGAGAAATGGTAAAAATGTATTCCTTGGTACGACAGAAGGACTGCAGCGTAAAGATTTGATTTATTACATGACAGGACGTGAAATCAATGATGACTTTTTTGTGCCGGAAAATATCAGTGAAGAGCCGATACTTGAAGTAGAACATTTGACTTTGAATAACAAGTATAAAGATATTTCCTTCAAATTACATAAAGGTGAAATACTCGGAATTACAGGACTCTTAGGGTCTGGACGTACGGAGCTGGCACTTTCATTATTTGGTGTTGAGCATCCGACTGGTGGAACCATAAGAATGAGTGGTAAAGAGATAAAAATAACATCACCAACAAAGGCAAAAGCATTGAAGATCGGATACCTGCCTGAGGATCGACGGACAGAGGGTCTTTGTATGAATCAGGCTATTGATGACAATATTCAATTGGCTACGCTTCAAGAAATATCAAATCATGGTGTGTTAAACCAGAAGACGATTCTTAAGCACGCTCAAAAGTGGGTAGATAAATTCAGCATTAAAACAGATGATCCACGGAAGAAAGCTGAGACGCTTTCCGGAGGAAATCAGCAGAAAATTGTTTTATCAAAATGGTTGGCCACAAATTTGGAAATACTTGTTTTGAATGGACCGACAGTGGGCGTTGATATTGGTGCAAAACAGGATATTCATCATTTAGTTCATGAATTGGCAAATGATGGGCTGGCAGTAATCATGATTTCTGACGACCTTGCAGAAGTAGTTGTAAATTGTTCAAGGGTTCTTGTTATGAAGGCAGGAAGCATTGTGGGCGAAATGGAAGGAAAAGAAATTACGGAAGATAACATTCGCCAGATCATAATGTAAGGAGGAATATAAAATGACAAAATCAACCGCATGGCAACGTCTTACAAGACGTACAGAGTTTTGGATTTTTTTAGTCCTCATAGTTGCAATTGTAAGCATTTACTTTGTTTCTAACGGACAGTTGGCTGAACCAAATCATATTGTTACGATTCTTCGTGCAATGATTGTAGATGGCTTGCTTGGTATGGCTTGCTTGATTGTTATTGTTGCCGGAGGTTTTGATCTTAGCTTTCCAACAGTAGCAGCTTGTGCATCTTGTATAGCTACATCAATTTGCGTTAGTCTTGGATGGAGTTCAACAAATCCGATAGCAGGGATTATATTATCTATCATTATTGGTGCGATACTTGGAATGTTAAATGGTTTGCTGATTGCACATTTTCATTTAAATACCATGTTGGTAACATTAAGTTCCTCAACATTCTTCCTGGGTATAGCACTTGGAATATTAAAACTTAGGGAGATCTCTGCGGATCTTCCGAATGGTCTTCGACAGTTTGGTGAATGGTCGCTTTTTGAAGTAAGTTCTTCATCAGGTATCAAGTCATCTATGTCAGGTATTTTTATTATTTATGTTCTAACAGCAATAATTGTAGCATTTGTGTTGAGGCAGACAATGTTTGGACGCGCACTTTATTCAATCGGAGGAAGTGAGATTGCAGCTGAACGTGCCGGATATAATGTTGAAAAAATAAAATTTATATTATATACGGTTGTAGGTGCTATGTCAGGCTTTGCAGGTATTATCCGTGTTTGTTTAGCACAGCAAGCGATTCCTAAGGCACTTTTAAATAGAGAATTTGTAATTATTCCTGCAGTTATTCTTGGAGGAGGAAGTTTCTTTGGAGGAAAAGGAACTGTTTTTGGTACGGTAACGGCAATAGCATTGATTACGCTGGTAACTAATTCTATGCTTCTAATAGGAGTTGACTCATATTGGCAGAAATTTTTCAATGGATTGGTAATCATTATAGGCATCATGGTTTCGTCTCTTCAAGCAAAGAGAAATAAGGGTTGAGAGGGGAGGAAATGAAAATGAAAAAGAAGAAAATAAGTACTTATACATTGATTCTTCTCGCACTCACGGCTGCGGTAATACTGTTTTTTACAATTGCAAAAGGCAAATCGTTTTGGAGCACTGATGTTTGGGCTGGTATGTTGGTTCAGTTTCCTGAATATGGATGTATTGCACTTGGTATGATGTTCGGATTTATCAGTGACTTCCTTGATTTGAGTTGTATTATGCTTTCAAATCTAGGTAGTATATTGATGCTTAACTATCTCAATGCAAATGTACAGGAAGGAATGTCAAATTCCGAAGTGGGAAAATTTCTCATTGTAGGAATAATGATAGCATTTGGAATTACTATCGTTGGGTCATTATTTAACTCATTTCTTGTCACATATATGAATATTCCACCTGTAATGGCCACCGTTTCAACACAGATGGTATGGCTTGGAATATCAACAGCAATCACACATGGAGATACTGTTACCGGTGTACCGAAGCTTTATACACAAATAGGACACATGAAGTTCTTTGGATGGCTGCCTTTGACAGTACTGATATTTGCTGCGGCATTTGCAATAACAGGATTTATCCTTAATTATACTGTTTTCGGAAAGCGAGTATACATGCTTGGAAATAATAGAAAAGCAGTAGCATTTTCCGGAATCAATGATTATATGGTAATAACACTTAGTTTAACAGTTGGTGCATTGCTTTCAACATTAGGTGGGCTGATTATGACATCTACGATGTCATCTGCCAAGGCAGATTATGGAACTTCATATATTATGAGGTGCTTCCTGATTTTGATTCTTGCCGGAGTTGATGCAGGTAAAGGAAAAATGATCAATGTATTAATAACAACCTTTACTATCCAGATTATTGCGACAGGAGTAAATCTTTTCACAAGTTTCAATACATATGTTGCTTCTGTAATATGGGGCGGAATGTTGCTTATTGTTCTTGTATTGACTACATATATGACGGATGATGGATTTGCATTTCCTTTCATAGAAAAGCTTAAAAAAAATAAACTTGCAAAAGAAGCGTAGAAGGGGGATACCCATATTGAACGGGAAAGTATATTTTGGACAGCTTGGAAAACTCAAACCGGAAATGATAGAAGAGTATGAAAGACTTCATGCAGAATGTTGGCCATATATACGGCAGCTGATTCAAAAATGCAATATGAAGAATTATAGCATATTCCGTCATGGAGAGATGGTGTTCACATATTTCGAATATACAGGAAGTGATTATAATAAAGACTTGAGAAATATGGAATCTGATGAAATAAATAAGAAATGGCTACAGGTAACGGATCCGTGTTTTGAAACTTATGCATATCATGATTCCAAGTTTTGTGTAGATATGAAGCATATTTTTTATAATAAGTGATAAAAAGGCTGAAGTATGAGTAATAGTAATTACGAGTACTCGGCCTTTGAAATATTG
>JAUNOA010000060.1 GCA_030531245.1 Lachnospiraceae bacterium | reverse complement strand
GAAATAAACATGAACAACACAGTTAAATGCAGCAACGGAAGCTTCATCGGAAAAGAAACGGAGGATATGATCATCTGGAGAGGCATTCCATATGCGACACAGCCGGTAGGTAATCTTCGATGGAAAAAGGCACTTCCGGCAAAGGATGACGACGGCACTTATGAAGCAATTGAATGCGGTCACGTTCCTATCGGACCTTTTAACGATACCGGAGACAAGGTGGAATTCGGTGAGGACTGCCTGGTTCTGAATGTCTATTACGGCAAGGGCTGTGAGGACTCCAAAAAGCCGGTCATGGTCTGGATTCACGGCGGTGGATTTGTTACGGAATCAATTTCAGGACAATTATACGATTTGTCGCACATTACCAAGCTCTATCCTGAGGTCTTATTCGTTGCAATTGATTACCGACTTGGCTTAATGGGCTTTATGAACTTCGAAAAGGTTCCGGGCGGCGAAAATTTCAAGGATGCAGCGAACCTCGGTCTGCTCGATCAGCTGGAGGCACTCCGTTGGATTCAGAAAAACATCGCAGGCTTCGGCGGTGATCCGGAGAACGTGACGATCTTCGGCGAGTCCGCAGGCTCCGCAAGCTGTACCTTCCTGCCTCTGATTGAGGGAAGCGAGGGCCTTTTCAAAAAGGTCATAGCTCAAAGCGCCAATATAGCTTACTGTGACACTATGGAGCACGGTATGCACGTGACGGAGAATTTCCTCCATGCCACGGGCTGCGAGACAATGGATGAGCTTATGAAGCTGTCAACACAGCAGCTTGTAGAAGCTACTATAAAGACTGTTGGCGCAGATAAGAAAAACAATCTGGGTGCCGCCAACTTCCCGCTTCTGGACGGCGTTATACTGCCGGAGGATCGTGCGGTCATGTACGATATGTGGGGAGATGAAAAGCGAGCAAAGTTTGATCTTCTGATCGGTTCCAACCGCGATGAGGTGAACTATTTCATAGCCCTGGAGGGCGGGGTGGAACCGTATATGGAAACCCTTCGTTATATCGCCCGCAAGGACAGGACATTTTTAAACGACGAAGAGAAGGTCATGTTCGATAAGTTTATGGCCACTCTGGCTGAGGAAAATGAGATGGAGCGGCTTCAGCAGTATGGAGCAGACTTGAACTTCCGCGCCGGCAATACGAATATGTCAATCAGGCACTCTGCGGCAGGTGGAAATACATATATGTATTACATTGAGAAGCCGGGGCTGAACGATCTTTATGGTGTAATGCACGCCGCCGAGATTCCGTACCTGTTTGAAACTATCATTAATCATGGTGGTGAGGAATTCTCTGCGAAGGAATGCGAATTCCGTCACGAGATCAAGGAAATGTGGACCAATTTTGCTAAGACCGGCAACCCATCTTCCGTAAAGCACGAATGGACACAGTTCTCCGGCGATGACCGACAGACTATGGTGTTCTCCGATGAGATTGGTATGCAGAAAGATATTCTCGGCAGAAGAGAGGATCTGATGATGTCCTGGGCGAAGAGACTCGGCAACGCCTCCTCCAAACGTGTTTGCTGATTTGAGAATTCGATTACAAAACAAAATGAAGGGGCTGTCGCACATCAAACTGCGACAGCCCCTTAAATATAAAATATTAAATTTGAACCCAGGGGGTAATTAAGTGATTTACTTAATTAAATGACATTGGGACAGGTTCCTTGAGTCGTCTGATTCGCACTTTTCCCGGTATCTTATCCCAGTGAATGAACCATCTTTTCCCTTATTTCCCGAATACCAGCTTTTCAAGTTCAAAGACGTTTTCCGAAAAAGCGCTGTCGGTCATTTTGACAGTGCCGTTCCGAACAAGCAGGACATTGTTTTCGTCTGGGTCAAATTCATCCCAGACAATTTTCTTTACACCTTTTAGCTCGTTATTGAAAAGCTCCACAGGCTTTTCGTGAATATACTTCCCGATCAATGCCTGCATGATCTCCGTAAGGCTATTATCAACGAGGTAGCCCATCATCTCAGCAGCCTCCCGGTTCCCGAGAATGGTGGCAACAACGGAAACGGTGTTTGATGTCAGCTTTTCCACATTGCCCTTTACATCCCAATAAAAGCACCGAACCCTGCTTCCGCCTTTTGTCAGAGACCGGCAATCGTGAAGGATACAGGATTTACTGAAGAAATCATTCAGCAATGCCCGTTTCGCCTCCAAATCGTTCTTTCCCGACTGTATGTATTTTTCAAGCAAAGCATCTAATTCGGCAATCTTTTCCGCGCCGATAAGCTCCGCCAGAGCCGAATAATACGTTTCGGTCATATTGTCAAGCGACACATCTCCCGCAACCATTGCCTGCCATCCGCTGACATCGTCTGCGGCAATGCCGTATATAAACTCAATATCGGAGGCCGCACCGTTTTTATATGCTTCACAGACATCCTTCGGAACGTGTCCTCCGTCCCTCGGCGGAAGCTCAAACCATTCGTAATACTTACCGACAAATGACCGAAGCTGCTCGGATGTGACAGCTTTCAGTCCGGAAACCGATGCCGTACCGAATTCCTCCAGCAGCAGCTTTCCTGCCGCAGAGGCATATGTATCGTCCAGCGGCAACTCGCTTGATGAAGAACAGATGATCAGGGCACGTCGGAACAGTCCCCTTGCTTCCGCCATGGAGGAAAGCAGCGTAATGCACTCGCCGCCCATACTATCTCCGGCGACTGTGATGTTATCCGGATCGCCGCCGAAGGCGGAAATATTCGCCTTGATCCATTTCAGAGCTTCCATCTGGTCAAACAGCGGCAGCACCGTACTGTCTTTATATTCGTCTGCATCGGAGCATATTGAAGAATCAAAAGCAATCGTCCCGAATACTCCGAAGCGGTAATTGAAGCTGACAAATACTGCGTCCGGTATGGCTTTGGAAAGTTCTGCAAGGTAATAGAGCGGATTCGCACTGCCGCCGTATCTGCCGTCTCCGCCGTGGATATAGACGAATACGGGCTTTTTTGCTTCCGGCTCCAGCTTTGCAGTGCAGATATTCAGATTGAGACAGTCTTCACTCTGCGGAAAACGGGTGAGGATGTTATGACTGCTGTCCGGCTGCATTTCACAGGTTCCGAAGTAATACGCCTCAAAAATCTTGTCCGACGCCTCCACCGGAACAGGTTTTTTCCATCGATTCTCTCCCACCGGTGACTTCGCATAGGGGATACCGAGAAACCGGACTCCGTAACGATCTTTTTTCCCGATATAGATTCCGCCGAAGGTTTTTACGGCATACTTTCCGGAATAACCCGAAAGCTCTGCATTTGTCCCCTTAAAAGCGTCCAGCGCTTTTTCTGCTTTTTCGTCGATCTGAAATCCGGATTCGCCGGTACCGTATTTATCCCGCAGCTTTTTCTGCTTAAACGCACGAATGACAAAAGAGGCGGCAAACGCCACGATCGGGATTGCAACGGAAAAAACCAGATCTATCCCCAAATCCGACCAGAGGGAATGCGCAAAGAATCTGGTAAGAAGATAAAATGCGGCGGCAAATAACAGCAAAATGACGATAAAGGTAATATTTCTTCTTTTGCTGCTCTGTTGTACGTAGTTGCTGAAAATAATCTTTTCCGCTACTGTACTGACGAGCATACCGAAAACCAGACAGATCACAATACTGAGTACCGTGCCCAGACCGAGAGCCGCCGGGACTGAATAGCCGAAACCATATGCCGTCGCATTGACCAGCGACAGCATCACAGTGTCCAAAGTAACTATCTTTTTCATGCGAAAGACCTCACTTTCTCAAATAAACGCTTCCATCATGGACATTATACCATTCTTTATTGACACAATTCAAGAGCAGCGTAAATTTATTGCCGTTCTATTAAATCTTCTCTGCAAATATGTTCCACTCAAACAGTGGTCTTTTGATGATTCCCATTCTCCTAAGTATCAGAAGTTTAAAATCGATGAACTCCCTCTCATCAAGGTTAATGCCAATCAGGACCGGACTTATAAGGATCTCATTCCTATAAGCAACTGATTGAACGCCTCAACCGTACATTCAAAGCTTCTCATCTATCCGGGGCAGAAAACTATAGTGAACCTGCAGAATGCTTCATGAGGTATTTCAGCTTGTTCTTAGATTCTGAGCCCGAGGTGGTTGAGCCCGGAGGGCTCTATATTCAGAGGCCGGTCACCCGCAGAGGGGTTGTCCTTCTTTAATCATCAATATCTGCAGTTTTCAAGGTTCTTCGGAGCCTATTTTATTTTACTCCGTTTTTCATACGTCATTTGACACTATTATCTTTCCCGGGATATACCATCTCGTTCATTTCATTCTTATCAATGTCCACATGAATCTCAAGATTAATATCTCTTTTAATATTGTACTTTACAAACACATTCTGCAGTTCCTCACAAAGCACACGCTTCATCCTTGAACTATATTTGCCATGGCAGAACATATTAAAGCAAACCTCATATCCGGTAGGTCCTACGTTCGATACACCGTATATATTCGGGCCTCCCAATATCTTTGGATTCCTTCGCTGTATATCATCTCGTTCCATATCAAGAATCTGTCGTATTCTTTCAATAGGTTCTTCATTCGAAATTCTGATGTAGGTACGTGTCATATAATCTGGTGTGGAAATATTTGTTATAGCTCCCAGTTCGGAATTAGGTAAGATTATCAGCTGACGGTTTGAATCCACCAGTTTAGTTGAACGAATACCTATCTCGCGAACCATTCCCTTAAAGTTTCCGACCTCAATAATATCTCCAACCTTGATTGATCCGTCAAAAACAATAGCCAGTCCCGCCAGAATATCACTGATCAGTTTATTTGCACCGAGGCCTATAACTACTGACATGATTCCCGCAGATGCAAGTAGTGTTGAAGTATCCACTCCCAAAAATGCAAGGCAGAAATATATACATGCAAATATCGAAAATACATATACGAAGTTTCCGACAAGTCTGCACACAGTTTCACCTCTTGAATCAAGCGCTCCTGCCAGAAAGTCGAACATTTTCCTGATCAGCATAACCACTACCGATATAGCAGAGATGAGGGTAATACATGCGGTTATTGAAAACGGATTGATCCCCTTTTCCCAGTGACCGTCAAAAACATATTTAACGATGGATCCCTCCTTCAGAATCTCATTTCTGAACAGATACAGCAGACTGATAAATATCGCTATGCAAATAAACACAATGCTTAATATCTTTATCATCTTTTTCCCCGAGTCAGATGCTTTCCACTGCTCTATAGCCTGATAATTCAGAGATCTCTTCCCATTATTTTTCTCTACTGCGATATCCTCATTGCCCTCATATGTTTTTTTCCAAACAAGTACCGGCACTATAAGTACCAGCAGAATAAGCACAGCGACAATTACCGCCGTACACATCAGCACATTTCTGAATCTGTTCCTATATACATCCGATTCCGGAGTCAGTACAAAAATATAATGTTGATCATCTTCTTTACAGTTGCCGAAGCATTTAACTCCGTTCACTGATAAAAATCCGTTGAAATTGTCCTTGAAATCGGATTCTTTCAGACCGTATTCAAGTGCGTTTTTTCCAATCAGCCTGTTTGACGGATGCCACAGTATGGTCTTTTCTCCCTTGTCTGTTGCCATCGCAAATGTGCCGTCTGCTGTTGCAAATGATGACAGTGCCGACTCAAAGGAATAATTTTCCATTGCGTTTATTACCAGCACAGGGATGACTCCTACCTGAATAAAACCGCAGTTGTCTCCGTTGGCATCGTGAAGTGCAACACCTGCGTACTGGCGAATATCATTATTATCATTCGGCATCGCCGGTTGACAGTATTTCTGCGTACCATTCAGAAGGCGCCTGAATTCATAGCTCTGTTCATCGGGATCATCCGATAGAACAAATGAATCCTTGCCGCGGGAACTTACAGCTGTACGCCCTTCGGTATCATATATCCTTATTTCCCTGCATCCTGCAATATCAGCCAGCGTTGCCAGCCCGGCAGTGCTCTTCATTTCGGGGAAACGGTTGACCATATATGAGGCAAAATCTGCAATTCTCTGAACACAGAAATCATTTCTTTCAGTTATCTTCTGCTGTGTCACTTCATATTTCTCGATTGTACTGTTGATATTGGAAACATTGGTTTCATTTCTCATCATTCCGATGGAGAGAGCGCAAAGTGTCTGCAGATAATATGAAGATACCGCCAGAAAAATCGCTATCACAAATGCGATCGGCACCATTATTTTACGGAGCCTTCCCTGACTCATAGTTTTATCTTCATTGCTTCTTATAATACAAAACGCCAGCAGCAAGCCGCATGTAAGAAAGAAAAATAAAGAGATGAATATAACCGGAGTTATGATAAGCATGTTTACTTCATCCGTCGGAATCAGTGTCATGAATTCAATTATCTCTCCGAAATATTTATTTGCAGCATAATATTCTCTGCCCAGAACATTGAGCTGTATAATATTACCACCTGAGATATCTCCTTCGGTTACCATATACACAACGTTCTGTCCTATCAGTTCTTCATTTTCTGCCCAGACTATGGAATAATCAGTACTATCTACTGCAAGCGAAAATCCATCTATTCCAAGTTTTGCATTTGACATCAGATTAGCCCAGCCAAAGGTTTCTTCATTGGCTTCTTCCAGTTCCTTGGCGGGAACCATCAGCACCACAATTTTATCACCATCATACGGATATCCAAAATAAAGTGTCTTTACTCCGTTAACGGTTACTGCAAATCCCTCGGATGCTCCGTCTGCCTCCAGAGCATATTTCAGCTGGTTGAATCTGTCTCTTGTAAAATCCACATCAACAGGATAGGCATTATTCAGCAGTTCACCTTCCTGATTGATTATGGCAATATTCTTTGCACTGAGATCAGTACATATCTTCTGCAGGTCTTCATTGGATACCGAATTATTGTTACTGCGCATCAGTATTTCGGATATCAATCTGACAAAGCTCTTGTATATGGAGTTGTTGTATTCTTCCGTGCTCTCTTTTAAAGGAAGCATGTGCTGATAATTCGTATATAATATCTCTGTTTCGCTTATCAGATCATGCCTGATATCCTCAAACACCACTCCGCTCTGGATCTTATATGCAAAAAAGGCTACAGCCAGGGTTGCTATCAGGCAGGCGCATACTGCTCCGATGATTTTTCTTCTTAATCCGTAATTTCTCATACAGTCCACCCCCAGCTGTCCAGAAGTGCCTCTATTGTGCCGTCTTCAATTAAAGCATTCATCGCGTCAAGGATTATTTTTCCCTTTGGGTTATCTTTTAGAACGGCAAGAGATGCATACTGCTTTCCAAGTACCTCTTCAAGAATGCTGCTGTCATCCTCAACAAGACTGTATCCTATATCATCGGTAGCACAGATTGCGCTGATTTCTCCGGTTTCAAGGTATTCCTTGAACATGTGATAATCATCTACCGTGTAAAATTCCGGTGCCTCCAGTCCGGCTTCAGACATATATGTCAGAAGCTGTTGCTTAGGTACAGACTGATATGACAGAACGCCAACCGGCTTTCCTGCCAGTTCATCAGTTGTTGTAATAAGTGAACTGTTTTTAACCACTATGTATGGATAAGACATATAGTATTCTTTGGAAAACAGGATGTCATCAGAGAATTCTTCGGATGCATATTTAAACACCAGACAATCTATCTCCCCCTGTCGCAGCATTTCACAGCCATCCTCATAAACCGGAACATAATTCACTTCATATCCGGTCTTTTCTGCAATCAAATCGCTTATATCGGCTTCGATTCCGTAGCAATTGCCATTTTCTTCATCGTAATATGCCCAATCTGTTATGTCTGTTCTAACACCGACATTTATAGTTTCTGAAGTTTTCTTTCGATTAATAAGGCAAAAGGCTGTGACTGCAACCAGCACCACTGCCAATCCAATAAAAAGAACTCGTTTTTTCTTCATAAAATCAACCTCCTCCGGTTAGCCTGGTATTACTCTTTAATCCATCTTAACCTTGTCAAGACGCCGGATATCACGGACATACTCCCCGATGGTTCTGTCTTATGAGAACCTGCCGGCGCATGCTGTCTGGCGGATAGCCATGTGTGCCCATTCTGATTTATTTCTGAATGCCTCATCTGCTCCGAAATGCGCATCGATGTATACTCTCATATCAAGAATGTTAAAGTATCTGTCTGCAAGTCCTCTGGAGGAGTAGTTTCCCATAACAGAACTAAGCATATCGCCTGCGATATGCCTTCTCCGATTGCGGTCATATTATTTTAATTACCGCAACAACGGTCAGGCGCTATTGATAATCATAGTGTTCGACCGCGTTGCACAGACTGGAGCTGACGGGAG
>JAUNOA010000019.1 GCA_030531245.1 Lachnospiraceae bacterium | reverse complement strand
TTATTTTATCGATTCTATCCACGAAGCGATGGCAAGCATTTGCTTTTTGCATTCCTCGTACTCTATTAAATCATCTGTAAAATACTCTGTAATATCCTGATAATCCTTCTGGTAAAAATCTGTATCGCAGAATTCTCTGATTAGTTCCGGGATATTCACAGCTTCCTGTGCAGAGGGGCAAACCACCATACCGGATCTGTGCAGACGGACCTCCTCAAATAATTTCTTCATCTCATCATCGAAACTAAGCATGGGTGTCAGCTTCTTTATATCATATAGATGCCGTGAATAACGCTTTGACTTTCTTTCAATATAATAATCACACAGGGCAAACACCTTGTCTATGTAAGTCCGATTGATAGATTGAAGCTGCATGTAAAACGTATCCAGCATAAATCCTCTGGCAAGATCATCCCGACCCGCTTTCAAAAGGTAGTCGCCGATATAATTTCCGATCAAAACCCTTTCAGTCGGGAAAGAATATGATCCAAGTGCCGTTTCCATTTTTACAGAATCAGGTATTCTGTCATCATCAATATTGAAAACCGATTCATACGAGAAACGGTATTCATTATAGTCCCTGTCGCTTTGAGTTGAATCCCAGTTGAAAATCGGCATATTCAAGGTTTCACTGATACTCTTTATAACCGTGTTCTTCAGTTTCTTTCTCCTTGCCTCTCCGATATGTACACTGAAGGTGATATCTATATCTTCTGAAAACCTGTTTATCGCGTGGAACCCTTTAGATAATGAAGTTCCGCCTTTAAATACAACATTATCCATTCTTTCGGCAAGAAATCTCAGTATAAGCGTCACATAGTAATCTTTTTCAATGACTGCTCCGGCTTTACCCGTTTCGTTCACAACCTGCTCTATTAGGTTTCTGAAATTATCTCTGTCATCATGCAGGAACATATTTAACCTCCGTGTCATAAATAGCCTTGAAAATCTTTAATGGATAATGGCCTATGTACTTATCAATCATTTCTTTTGTGATGTGGTGCTTTTTTGCATACTGCGTCAGAATCTTTCCACACTCTTTAAGATTGATTTCTGATGATTTTTCGAGATCTTTAAGACAATCCAGAAGCTGCAGTACATGTATGTTCTCCTCCGTTACCGGAACTACGGGACGGCGGATGACATATGTTCTGTTTCCAACCTTGATTTCTCTTACTGGTGCTGCAGCATAGTTGCTTGTAATCTCCTCTTTGAACGGAACCTGTGTAGACATTCCCATCCTGTTTGCCAGTGTATATCCGGAATAATATCCGATATGTTTGCCGTGACGGTTAATATATTTATGAATTGTCACTGTCTCAGCAGAAATCTTTACCGGATTATTCAAAAGATCTTTTTGAGGAATATAGTAGATACCCGAATCAAACCGGTTGATAAGTCCCTGATCTGTCAGACTCTTAAGATGATATCTTAAGTTCCCTTCGCTCATGCCGTCTATCTGAATATCTGTCAGGAAAACCGGTTCACCTTCTTTGTAATTATTTTTCAAATATGAATATACCATAATCAGCTGTCTTTCAATATGTAAATAAGTATTTTACTAATTGTTAGTATAGCGATGATATTAATTATTGTCAATAGCATAGATATCCTGCGATGCTGAGATGAACCTCGATTACGCTTCGCTTCATCTCGGTCATCTCAATCATCTTATGATTTCAGTCACAAAAAAGAAGCCTTTGGAATGTAAACATTCCTCTGGCTTCTTTTGTTGTTCCTGACATCGCAGGATAATTATCTCTTTGAAAACTGTGGTGCTCTACGAGCTGCTTTGAGACCTGGTTTCTTACGCTCTTTCATACGAGGATCACGTGTAAGGTATCCTGCTGCTTTAAGAGCCGGTCTGTACTCTTCATCAACTCTGCAAAGTGCACGTGCAAGGCCGTGACGGATTGCTCCTGCCTGTCCTGTGTATCCGCCGCCCTTTACATTGACCTGAAGATCAAACTTGCCGTTAAGTCCCAGAAGCTCCAGCGGCTGACGAACGATAACTTTAAGTGTCTCATATCCGAAGAAGTCATCAATATCTCTCTTGTTGATAGTGATCTTTCCTGTTCCGGATGTTACATATACTCTGGCGATAGATTTTTTTCTTCTACCTGTTCCGTAAAATTTTGTACTTGCCATGATATCTCCTCCCATCAAGCCTTGATCTCAAGAACCTGTGGCTTCTGAGCCTGATGCTTGTGATCAGGTCCTGCATATACGAAAAGCTTCTTGAACATTGCATTTCCAAGAGGGCCTCCCGGAAGCATACCTTTAACAGCGTGCTCGATTACCATTTCAGGTTTCTTGGCAAGAAGTTCTCTAAGAGTAGCTTCCTTCATGCCGCCTACGTATTCAGAATGATGATAATAAATCTTCTCATCAAGCTTCTTACCGGTTACTTTAATCTTCTCAGCATTAACTACGATTACATAATCACCGCAATCAGCGTGAGGAGTATATATCGGTTTATTCTTTCCACGGAGTATCGTTGCTATCTCTGTGCAAAGACGGCCCAGTGTGCAACCATCAGCGTCGACAACATACCATGCTCTCTCGACTTTTTCTGGGCTAGCCATAAATGTCTTCATGATTTTCCTCCAAATATTCAGATGTCACTATTTTCGGCTTTTGTTTCCGGTGATGTCCGGGCACCGGCGACAATCGCGCGATTAAATATTATATATTAAGTGGGCAATACTGTCAACCACCATATATAGCTGTTTCACGGACTCAATCCTCATAATAATCTATTCCCACGAGAGTCAGCCCCTTTGCCGGCATAGTCTGCCCTGCAAGCTGCCGGTCTTTCCCGGCTATTATCTCTGCCACATGCTCCGGAGGATACACGCCCATTCCGACCTTTATGAGCGTTCCTGCAATTATGCGAACCATGTTGTAGAGGAATCCGCCGCCTGTGATATGTATGGTAATGATATCTCCGTCCTGCCAGATTTCCAGCGAATGAACAGTACGAACCGGACTGGAAGCCTGCGACTTGATTGAGCAGAAACTGGTGAAATCGTGAGTCCCGATTATATAACCTGTAGCTTCCCGCATCTTTTCAACATCCAGATCAAAATAACAGAAATGTGAATACAGCCTTTCAGTCGGAATATCGATTTTGCGATTCAGTATCCTGTATTCGTATGTCTTTTCACAATCCCTCTTCCGGGGATGCCAGTCAAGTGGTACCTCATCCGAATACTGGACTCTGATATCTTCCGGCAGCCTCTGATTCAAAGCAAATGCAAACTTATCCGCTGCCATCCTGGTCTTTTCTGTATCGAATACAGCCACATTTCCATATGCATGAACACCTGCATCCGTCCTGCTTGCGCCGATAACTCCGATCGGTTCCTGACACAAATCAGTAAGAGCCGCATTCAGTACCTCTTCGATGGTTATCCCATTCGGCTGTTTCTGCCACCCGCAATAATTTGTTCCGTCATATGCGATTATGAGTCTGATTCTTCTCATTTCAGAATAATTATCAATACAAGAAATGCTATTATGCAAACATATGCTATGTAATCCCGTACAGCATACTTTAACGGTCTCATTTTTGTACGTCCTTCTCCGCCGTGATAGCAGCGTGCCTCCATTGCCGTGGCGAGCTCGGTCGCCCGTCTGAATGCAGAAATGAAAAGCGGAATAAGCAGAGGAATCATCGCCTTGGCCTTTGCCGCCAGACCGCCGTTTTCAAAATCGGCACCCCTGGCCATCTGCGCTTTCATAATCTTATCTGTTTCTTCGACAAGAATAGGTATGAATCTGAGTGCTATACTCATCATCATAGCGATTTCATGTACCGGAATTTTTATCACCTTCAGAAATCCGAGGGATTTTTCCAGACCGTCCGTCAGACTGTTCGGTGTTGTGGTAAGTGTCATTATCGAAGCACCTATTACAAGACATATAAGTCTTATCGCCATCCATGCCGCCGTCTGCAATCCTTCTTTTGTTATTTTCAGAAAGCCCATCTGAAGGATCACTTCACCCGTCGTAAAGAACAGATTGAAAAACACACTGATAAGCAACAGTATCAGTATTGCCCTGAGTCCTCTGAACATGAATCCAACAGGAACTTTTGACAGTATAATCAGTACTGCAAGCGCGACAACCGCTGCGGCATAAGCCGCCCATGAATTACATATGAACAATGAGACGATATAAATCATCGTCCCGAATAATTTTGTCCTCGGATCCAGTCTGTGCAGCACGGAATCTTCAGGATAGTATTGTCCAAGTGTAATATCTCTTAACATTATCTCATCGATTCAATAATAGGTTTTACAAGTTCATCTACGGTTATCGCATCCCCGGGAACATCAAATCCCGCCTGCTTAAGTGCACGTGCGATATGGACTGACTGCGGAGCCGACAGTCCCATGTTTTCAAGCTCGTCTGTATGCCTGAACACCTCACGCGGCGTATCATCATATGCTATGCTGCCCTCATTCATTACGATCAGCCTCTTTGCATATCTGGCCACGTCTTCCATGCTGTGGGAAACCATAATGATCGTTATACCAAGTTTCTCATGAAGTGATCTGAAAAGACCCAGTATCGCTTCACGTCCTTCCGGATCAAGCCCTGCTGTAGGCTCATCAAGTATCAGATAATCTGGATGGATTGCCAGTACGCCTGCAACCGCCACACGCCTCTTCTGTCCTCCGGAAACCTCAAACGGTGATTTGTTATATAATTCCTTCTGAATTCCGACAAGCCGCAGGGCCTCCTGAGCAGCTTTTAAAGCCTCTTCCTGACTCATTCCTTTATTCATAGGTCCATATGCGACATCTTTGATTATCGTCTCTTCAAAAAGCTGATATTCAGGATACTGAAACACCAGTCCGACCTTCTGTCTCAGTATTTTCAGACTGTATCCTTTTTCGGAAATATCTTTTCCGTCAAATAGGATCCTGCCTCCTGTAGGTTTTAAAAGTCCGTTGAAATGCTGGATCAGGGTAGACTTTCCGGAGCCTGTTCTTCCGATCAGACCCACAAATTCGCCTTTCTCTATCTCAAGATCAATACCTTTAAGCGCATATGATTCAAGGGTAGTCCCGGCATTATACTTATGTTCCAGTTTTTCGGCTTTTAAGCTCACTTATCAGTTCCTCTACAGTAATTATTCCATCCGGGAGCGGGATGCCCGCACTCTTAAGTTTCCCAGCCAGTTCCGTAACCTGCGGAACATCGAGTCCGAACTCCTTTAATCTCCTGTAATCGGCAAAAACTTCTCCCGGAGTTCCGTCCATCTGTATCCTGTTTTTATCGATTACTACCACCCGCTTCGCCGCTGCCGCCTCTTCCATGAAGTGGGTGATCATAATTATGGTGATGCCCTCCTCATGATTCAGCTTCGTAACGGTTTCAATAATATCTCTTCTTCCTATGGGATCCAGCATAGCCGTCGGTTCATCCAGCACTATGCATTTCGGTTTCATTGCCAGTACTCCCGCAATAGCTACACGCTGCTTCTGTCCGCCGGAAAGCTTATTCGGGCTTTTTTGCAGAAATTTCTCCATTCCGACCATATGACTGACCGTTTCCACGCGCTTTACTATCTCTTCCGAGGGAATACCGAGATTTTCAGGTCCGAAAGCCATGTCCTCTTCGACTACATTTGCAACAATCTGATTGTCCGGATTCTGAAATACCATTCCGACATTTTTTCTGATTTCCAGCAGATTGTCTTCTTCCTTTGTGTTCATGCCCAAAACAATAACATCTCCGAAATTCGGAAGCAGGATCGCATTCAGCATCTTTGCAAATGTTGACTTGCCGCTGCCGTTTCTTCCGAGTACAGCAATAAAGTCCCCGGGTTTAACTTCCATACTTAAGTCTTCCAGAGCTCTTATGCTTGACTCAATCTGGTCGTTTTCGTCGCGGACGATATAATCAAAGGTAATGTTTTTGACATCTATCTGTTTCATAGACTTTTTGGCAAGGTGAATTTTATCAAAATGCCGGGGAAAATGCAATAATGTGAAAAGGAGCGGGGATTTCTCACCAATTAGTCGCTATCTTCAGGTAGATAAACGCCTGATTTTATATTAGATGATATTTAGTACACCATTCAGTACTGCATTACTCTTCCTTCTCAATAACAACCGCATTACCATTTGCTGTTACACATATAACATATGGTTCGCATAAAGTTCCACCGGTAATATTTGCTACCTCTGGTTCAAGAGTAATGTAATCAAAATCAACCCAAACTACAGCATTCCTCTAAAAGCAGACGGACCACGGGATTATTCCGGTTAGATAGAAATGGGCAAGGAATGATATAAGATTAATTTTATCTTCTTTCAATCAAAAGGACCAGCCGAAGCCAGCCCTATATTACGGAGCACATTGCGGCTCCTAATTTGCATACAGATATTCCGGAGCAATATCAATATCTCCATCATTCCATACCGGAACTCCATAATCTAAATACACTTTATTAAACAGTTCCACATTTTTCAGCGGAGCAAATGCAGGTTTATCAAGCATTTGTGTAAAATCAAAGACTTTTGTTGTCCCGTCACTGAATCTTAACCAAAGCTTATAATCCTTCATGGGTCTTATACCATACACCTTAAGCATGGGTGCCTTTTCTCCTGCGTATGCAATTCCATTTTCTATATACATATCTGCTCCATTCTTATCGCAAAGGATCTATCTTTCCAAACGGCTCACTCTTTACAACCTTGTTCCATGTTGCATACAATTCCTCTTCATGTATAGCCGCCCACGCCTACACCAGTTTCAGTTGTTTTACCGGCAAGGAACCCGCAATAAGCTCTCCATCAATGCCAACAGAAGCTTCATACTCCGCATAGTAAACATGGAAATGCGGTTTATGATGCTGACTGGTATCATCATAAATCATCTTAATCACTATGTTGTAAAATCTACTTAATTCCGGCATTGATACACCTCCTGCTTTCAGTTATAGTATAGCATATCCCTTCTCTTTTTTCGAATGAAACCCTGATTTTGATGATATTCACTTCCTACTATCCTATTCCCCTAAAAGCAGACGCCAAATCCCGGAATCCTATATAAAAAGCCGAATGGCTTACCATCCGACTGTTATTATAACAATATACTGAGTTCATATAGTTCATGCGGAGCTATGTCCTGACCATTTGACCATTCTATACCTTTTCCACCATTAATGATATGTACTGATCTAAAGTATGAATCGTCACTTAATTCTCCGAACCAGCTTCCTTCAATATATGGTTTTACATCAAATATTCTTCTTTCACCATTAGAATATCCTAATTCTAATGTTTTATCTGGTTTTCCAACAACACTGATTATATCCGGTCTTTTCATCATTATCACCTTTACTTCAACGGATCAATTTTAAAGAATTGTTCTCCTCTTCCTAAAAGGATCCAATTGGCTTTTAATTCTTCTTTGTGTATTTCTATCCATGCTTCAACGAGTTTTTGCTTTGCCTTTGGAATATCTCCTTCAATAATGTTTCCATCAAAATCATAAACAGCATCTTCATCACCGTACTCTACATGAATATGCGGAACGGAATGTTTTCCACCTGATTCTTTATACATATATACAATTATTCCAAAAAATGTACTTAATGCTGGCATATAGTCTCCCATTTCATTTAATGTATAAGCAGTATATCATAAATACAACCACTTTTTCACTACCGAATATATAGGATTTCTCATAAAATCATCAAATTTGACCAAAAAACGCTGGAGCCCTTGATTTATAAGGCTTCCAACGTTTTTTGCAAAAGATAAATTTCTTGTTTCATTAAACGTGCGTGAGAGGATTCGAACCCCCGACACCTTGGTCCGTAGCCAAGTGCTCTATCCAGCTGAGCTACACACACGTATTGCAAGTTTGAATTATAGTTTTATGTGTCTGTTTTGTCAAGCAGAATCGGACATGCTGATCATATAGAAAAGGCGGCCCTAAGGTCGCCTTAAAATAATATCAATACCTATCAACCTTTGAAGGATGGTTCATCCGGCTCACGTCCGTGTCCGTCATAACGCTTTCCGTCTTTCAGATATACGACACCTGCTGCACTTGATGTCCACTTGGTGCCCATACCGTCAGTAACGGTCTTGTTCTTTACGATCTGCCCTGACTTATTTATAAGATAATTGAGATCATCGACACAAACAACCTCATACTTCATATCTTTTTCTGCATACTGAAGTTTTCCCTTATAGTAAAGCATGCTGTTATGCACTCCGGTATAACCGGCACCTGACTTTCCGAAGTAGAAAGTATCAGGTGTGTCATTTCCGTCATAAAGCTGGAATTTTCCTGTCTGAATACAGCTCTCCTTGAATTCCCCGAAGAAATATGCTTCATAATCCGATTCATATTCGTCGGTATAGAGTTTGCAGAGACCCCAGACCGGTGTACCCCACTGATTGAAATAATATCTGCCTTTCTTTGAACTGTTCTTCAGTGATATTCTCTTGATATCGGATTCTGTGGGGATTCCGTCATTATCGTAATACGGAACTCCTGCGCTGTTGAAGTAAAACCACATTACATCGTATGCATAATGCTCTGAAAGCTCATCCGGCGGATTCAGAGCGCACCATCCGGTAAGATCTGTTCCGTCACTCTTGTAATACTTATAGTTGCCTATGCTTTCATCATATTCATCATAAACCTTTACCCAACCTGTCTGAAGAGCACCCATCTCGTTAAAACAGTATCTCTTGCCGTCCACTCTTCTCTCCGCGAAGTCCTCTCCCTCACCGGCGCAGTATTTCTTTCCGCTTGCCGAGAAATAGTACCAGTGAATATTACTGTCATCCAGCGGACCTGTCTGCTGTTCATCCGACGGGTCTTCAAGTCTCTGCCATCCTGTAAGCATATGTCCGTCATCGAGATGACAGAAATACATATTATCAAGGATCCATCCTGTCTCCATATGACCTTCGTCATTGAAATGATATGCCTTTTCGTTTATGGTCTTCCACTTATCTCTGACCATCTTGCCGTTCGAGTCAAAGTAATAATAGTATGTGTCATTTTCTTCCTGAATATTGACCCATACATTACATGAAAGCTTTCCGTTTCCGTCAACGTAATACTCGTCTTCAACTATCTGATTCGTTACCAGCTGGTCTCCGTTATAATAGTAATAATCGTTACCGTTCTGGACCCAGTCGGCACGTGCTGTTATGGTTCCGGCTGCAACCATCAAAAGTGCCAGTACAGGTATAAGGTATCTCTTCATTTTTCTTACCTCTCAAGTGATAACTTCACACATAATATTTTACCACATATTGTGGTTATGTCTACATTAAAATACTAAATAAACGCTTGCAATAATCTTACATTCAGCTTTCGCTCTGCCACCTTCCACAGGCTCCGCAAGGCAGGACGAGTCCGCGTTTTTCGAGCGGAATTCCTATCTCATCCGCTGTTGTTGTTCCTCCGAATCCGGGTTTGATAAGTACATTCAGCATATACGAAAGCACCCCGGGCTGCAGCCCTGTTGTATAGGAATTGATCAGGAAAAACAACGCTTCTTCCGACAAAAGTCCTGCACACAGTTTCACGAGATCATATATCGAATCTTCTATCTTCCAGATTTCTCCCTTCGGGCCCCGTCCGTATGAAGGAGGATCCATAATTATGGCCTCATACCTGCTGCCGCGGCGCAGCTCACGTTCCACAAATTTTCCGCAGTCATCCACAAGCCATCTGACAGGCTTGTCCGATAGCTTCGATGACTGGGCATTTTCTTTGGCCCAGTTCACCATACCTTTGCTCGCATCGACATGAGTAACTCTGGCTCCTGCCGCCGCTGCCGCCAGTGTAGCTCCTCCGGTATAGGCAAACAGGTTCAATACCCTGACCTCTCTGCCTTCCGCGACACGTTTTGCAATCAGCTTTGAAAACCAGTCCCAGTTAGCTGCCTGCTCCGGAAAAAGCCCGGTATGTTTGAAGCTGAACGGTTTGAGATTAAATGTCAGCGCTCCTCCGCACCCCTCCGGAAGCTTATAGCTTATCTGCCACTGATGCGGAAGATCAAAAAACTCCCATTCCCCTCCGCCTTTGGAGGACCTGTGATAATGTGCGTTCAGATGCTTCCATGCCTTTTGCTCTTTCGGAGTTTTCCAGATGACCTGAGGATCGGGTCGAAGCAGTATATATCCTCCCCAGTCCTCGAGTTTCTCACCGTCACTCGTGTCGAGCACCTTATAGTCTTCCCAACGATTCGCAAGTATCATAGGCCCTCCTTTTGCTCTTCGGCCGTTATTCTTCTTACAGCCTCAAGCAAATCCAAATCTATATGATCCGGAGCCGCGTCGTACTTCTTATCCTCCCCGGCGACTCCGGTTTTGACCAGTATGGTCCTGCATCCTGCATTTTTCCCGAATGCAATATCGATAGTGGCATCTCCGACAACCCATGACTGTGTGACATCGATATTGTATTCCGATGCGGCCCGGTCTATCATTCCGGTCTTCGGTTTTCTGCAGCTGCATTCTATCTTAAGTTCCGGGACTTCTCCCTCAAAGCCTTTATCAGGATGATGCGGACAGTAGATGATGTCGTCCACATATGCACCCTCCCGTCCCAGAAGTGTTTTTATCTTCCTGTGTATTTCCCCGAGTTTTTCCCGGGTACACTCTCCTCTTGCAATTACCGGCTGGTTTGTCGTAACTATCGCAAGATACCCTGATTCATTGATAAGCCGCACGGCCTCTGCGGCATTTTCTTCAAGTTCTATATCCTCCGGATCCGTGATGAATCCTTTGTATTTATTCAGTGTGCCGTCCCGGTCTATGAAAATTGCTTTCTGCCGGTTTTCAAGATTCTTTGCTGCGATGAGTCCGCTCGCAAAATCTCTTTCCGTCGCTTCCACACGATCCGGTGTCCCGACATCCCGCACAAACTCCGGTGTCCTGTATGCGTAGATTCTTTCCCGGTCAATGATGCCTGACAGCAGATCCTTTTCAAGACTCATTTTCTCGGGCTTTTTCACATAGGAGCTTATTCCCGGATCCATGATGAAAATGCCGGAATTAACAAGATTGTCATACCAGTAATCACGGATGTTATGTTTTGAATCAAAACCCAACACTCTTCCGTCATTATCCGTCACAACCAGGTCGGAATCAAACGGATGCATGTTGGGATGTGCCAGGAGCGTAACAAACGCCTGTTTGTTTGTGTGATAATCTATCATTCTCCTGATATCAAAATCAAAGAAAATATCTCCCATCACAAACAGGAACGGCTCCGTCTCTTTCAGATAATACAGGTTTCCGGCAGTACCGAGCGGTTCTGGTTCCGTTATATAATCTATGCTGAATCCCCGGGATGATCCGTCTCCGAAGTAATCCTTTATCAGTTCTCCGAGGCGTCCTATCACCATCGTGACATCCGATATTCCGTATTTTTTCAGCATTATAAGCTGCCATTCCAGGATGGGTTTCCCCGCTATCGGATATAATCCTTTCGGAATCTGATCCTTTGTCAGACTGCTAAGGCGGGTTCCCTTTCCGCCGGCCATAATTACTGCTCTCATATTTTTCTATACACTTTCTATACAAATGTGTTATAATCCCCTTCGGAACAAAACCAATTTTAAAATGGAAGGAGATATACTATGCCATTAGTTACATCTACAGAAATGTTCAAAAAGGCTTACAATGGTGGATACGCCGTTGGTGCTTTCAATGTTAACAACATGGAAATCATCCAGGGTATCACAGAAGCTTGCTACGAGGAAAACGCTCCCGTTATCCTTCAGGTTTCAAAAGGTGCCCGCGCATATGCAAACAGCAAATACCTTGTAAACTTAGTTAAGTCAGCTCTTGAGTGCTATCCGGAACTCGAAGTTTGCCTTCACCTTGATCACGGTTCAGATTTCGATATCTGCAAAGCATGCGTTGATGACGGTTTCACATCTGTTATGATCGATGCTTCAAGCAAGCCTTTCGAAGAGAATATCGAAGTTACAAAGAAAGTCGTTGAATATGCTCATGCACACGGTGCAGTTGTTGAGGCAGAGCTCGGTACTCTTGCAGGTGTTGAAGACGATGTCAAGGTTAGCGCAGAGGACTCATCTTATACAAGACCTGACGATGTTGAAGAGTTCGTTAAAGCTACAGGTTGTGATTCTCTTGCTATCGCTATCGGAACAAGCCATGGTGCTTACAAATTCAAACCTGAGCAGTGCACAAGAGATGAGAATGGTATCCTCGTTCCGCCTCCACTTCGTTTCGACATCCTTGATGAAGTTGTTAAGAGACTTCCGGGATTCCCGATCGTTCTTCACGGATCATCATCTGTTCCTCAGGAATGGGTTAAGATCATCAATGAAAACGGCGGCAAGATGCCTGATGCAGTAGGTGTTCCTGAGGCTCAGCTTCGTGAAGCAGCCAAGTCTGCAGTCTGCAAGATCAATATCGATTCCGATATCCGTCTTGTTATGACAGGAAGCATCCGTCAGTTCTACAATGAGCATCCTGACAAATTCGATCCGCGTGAGTACTTAAAACCGGCAAGAGCAAACATCAAGGAGATGGTTCGTCATAAGCTTGTTGATGTACTCGGATGTGCAGGAAAGAATCATTATCATGACTGATCTCTGATCACTCCATAACAATTTTTATTGCGGTGCCGCTATATGCGACACCGTATTTTAATGCCTGCGAAATGTATCGCATCTTTGACTCATTATCGTACTGTCTGTTGGTTATCTGTTTGCAGGCAAATCTCGCCAGCGCTTCAAGCTGTCCCGACTCGCCCATCTGCACTCTCTTGGTCTGTATCAGTATTCCCGGAAGTCTCGTCTCAAGCGGCATCATTTCTATGCTGAAATTCCCGGTTTCCGAATCTCCGTCCGTAACAACATGATATCTGTTTCCGAGCATGGAACACAGTCCAAGCACAAGCCCGTGATAAAATATCCTGTCCGAATCAGCGGAATTAAATCCGATAGTCTGTACTATAAGGTTGTAGATATGGCTGCGGAGCGCTTCCGCATCGGCACGATAGATCGCTTCTCTCATGCTCATAGCCGTCGCCTTCGGAATAATGGGTTCAAACTGTATCAGTATTTTCTTTCCGAACATAAATGAGACCTCTCTGTTCGGAATCGTGATCTGGCACATATAATCCCCGTCAAACTGCATCTCTGCTTTTACTGCCTTGAAATACCCGTGTGCGATCATGTAACTGTACAGAGCGTTCGGGTCTTCATCATCATCGGGATTTATCGATGTGGTATCCAGTCTGAGCGTTATCGTTTTGGACTGCATCATAAGCTCAAGCTGTTCAAGCATGTTCAGATCCGCTTTATCCAGAAAGATGTTTATAACCTCGTTATCTCCGGTCATTTCCCAGAAGGGAAGCGGCCTCAGGTCATCGTTGAAATAATTCATGATCGACCATGGATTATAAACTTCGGATTCTCCGAACTGGTATACTGCGTACCAGTTTTTTATCTCGCGTTCTTTCACTTCGGCTCCGAAATAATCGATTATTCCGTCCAGTTCTTTGTCTGTAAATCCGAAACAGTCCCCGTATCTTTTGTCCAGTACCGAATTGACTTTTATATTGGAGACACGATTGAATATTCCTTCTCCGATCAGATTCAGTATTCCGCAGATAAATGCAAAACGCAGATTTCTGTTTTCCTGCAATCCCTCATAATAAAAGTCACTGAAAAATTCTCTCATTTCGGTTTCATATCCGAAATTATGTGCATACGAAACCGGAGTATCGTACTCATCAACTATAACAATCACTTCTTCGCCGTAATGTTCATGAAGCATTTTTGTCAGCATAAAGAGCGATGATTTCAATTCTGATGTACTGTATCTTCCTGTCAGTATCTTTGTAAAGTAAAACTGATCCATCTGAGAAACCCGTTCCGAATTCATCAGCACTCTGTGTCTCTCATATTCACCAATGATGATTTTTGATATTTTTTCGTATGCGGTAATCCAGTCGTCAAATCTTACGGAGCGAAAATCCAGATAAATAACAGGAAATTTTCCCATGAAGGCACGGTATTTTTCTCCCTCCAGCCAGATTTTCTTGTTTCTGAAGTAGACACTGTTGTCTTCCTCCGTCATTTCAAAAAACGTCCTTATCATGTCAAGATTCAGCGTCTTGCCAAATGCTCTTGGACGCGTAAACAGGGAGACTATAGCCTTTTCATCCAATATTTCTTTGATAAACAGCGTCTTATCCACATAGAAATACTCATCTGAAATCTTCTTAAAATCAGTTATTCCAATCGGTAATGGCCTGTTTCCGGGCGCAAGCAAAGACGGCGGAGCCGATACCTTATATCTTTCATCCACCGGTTTTCTGGCATTGGCCGGAATGACCCATTTGCCATCTTCTTTATGAGCCCCTTCGATTCTGCCAGTTTTGCACAATTCATTCACACGTCGCTCACTGAGAGACCATACCTGGGCTGCTCTTTTGATGTTCATTGTTGGAACCATTGATTTTACTGACTTTTCACAGCTTGCTGTATATTGTAGATATTATTCCGAATAATGTCAAGCTTTATTCCGCATTATGCGTTTTTTTATTCCGAATAAAACCATTTTTCAAATGTGCATATAAACGATTTATATGAATTTTATCTAATTAGTCAGTTAATTCTATAAAGTTTTAATTTATAGAACAACTTTTAAGATTCCGGGATCCGTCAATTAAAAAGCATCTGAAAAGAAGCGAAAGCAGCAGAAGGAAAGCAGAAAAAGCCACAAAAACTAAGAAGGAGGACAGGGAAAGTAGAAAAGGGAGGAGAAAAGTGAAGGGGCGGAAGGGAGGAACAGACCGAGGGAGGAGAAGGCGACGGGAGTAGAGATCATTGAATACGCAGGAAAACCAGGAAGCAAACTGACGGACGAGAAAAAAGGGAGGAGGGAAATAAAACGGGCAGCAAAGAAAAGAGGGGGCCAAAAGAAACCATCTGCAAAAGCCGCTTAATGGATCTCAAAAAAGCAAAATATCCGAAAATAAATTACAGGGAGGAGGCAAAAAAGCAGAAGTCGACTGCAGGGAGCAGCCCGGTCTGATTCGAAAAGTGCACAAATAATTTCGTTGTATATAAAAGATCCGCAGATGCCATATATTGCATCTGCGGATCTCTCCTGAGATTTTTTATCTCCCCTTTAATTTTTATGATTCTATGTGTTGTTTTATATTACTTTATGTATGAGCAGATTCTTACCGGAGTACGATAATGTGAGTTGGAAATGATAATTCCGGTCGTAGAATTACTTGCGTGAATAACCTGTCCTCCTCCTATATATATTGCGACATGATTGATTGTTCCGCCGCTGTCATAGAAATACAAATCTCCCGGCTGTGCATCTGATTCGTTAATAGAAGTTCCTGATGCAGCCTGTGCCGAACTGTTTCTGGGAATCGAAATTCCGAAATGTTTATATACCTGCATCGTAAATCCTGAGCAGTCGCATCCGTTTGTAAGACTTGTTCCTCCGTATACGTATGGATTTCCGAGAAACTGCTTTGCATATGCTACCAATGCTGTCCTTGTTGCGCTCGTTACAGTTCCCGGCCCTGATGATATTTCCTCTTTTTTCGTCTCAGGAGCTTCTACCTCATACGGTTCATCCGCTTCTGATTCTTTCTCGGTGTTTTCTTCCAGCTGCAACGCTTCAATTGTTTCCGGTTCTTTCTTTTTTGTTTCCTCTGCTTTTGTTGTCTCGGGCTTCTTCTCTACTGATTCCTGAGTTTCTTCTTTAGTCTCCGCCTTTGACTCAACCGTTGTTTCTTCGGCTTTGGTTTCTTTCGTTTCCTCTGCCTTCGTTGTTTCGGTTTTTGTTTCTTCGGCTTTGGTTGTTTCAGGCTTCTTTTCGTTATTCTTTTCCGCCTTCTTTGCCTCTTCCAAAGCTTTCATCGCTGCATCGGCCTCTGCTTTCAGTCTTGCAGATTCCGATTCCTTCTGTGCTTTTTCCTCGGCCGTCAGCTCCGCATCATATGAGATTGATGTATCGATATAGTCTTTGAATACATATCCCTCAAGATCATCATCGACCTGGATTTTCAGGAACTGTCCTTCCTGACCGGTTACTATGTAATGCTCTCCCTTCGCAAGAAGCGTAAGTGTTTTTGCGCTTGAATTCGGTTTGTCCCTGAGTCTTAAGCTGGCCGTATCCTTTACGGTTCCCCATGTTACACCCCCTTCTTCCCTGGTCACTATTGTTTCCTGCACAGGTGTAATATCCTTTACCAGTTTTGTAGCTGCCTTCTCGGTCTTTTCATCATTGATCTCTATTATCCCGGATGCAACCATCTGTACCGATTCTGCCAGCGCTTTTTCCGGTTCAAGATTCCTAGCGTAATAATTATTGAGAGCCACCGAGATACCGCTGATAGCAGCATCCGTCTCCAGGCTCATGCTTGCATACACCGGGGTTGCGGATACAAATACAATAATCATCATAAGGAGCATTACAATATTCAGTTTTCTGCGCATACTGCTCCTTTCTTACAAACCACTTTCTTCCTCCAGCATCAATGCCGCAATCAGCGCCATACCGGCTGTTTCCGTTCGCAATATCCTGTGTCCCAGCGATATGGGTTCGATACCGTTTGAAGCTGCTATTTCCACTTCTTTTTCATCGAACCCTCCTTCCGGCCCGATAAAAATACCTATGCTGTCCGATTTGGACTCTCTGGCGTCCTCCAGAAGGCTTTTAAGCTCTGACCGTCCATCCTTATGTTCATAAGGCATAACGCATCTGGAGAGCTTACAGGCGTCTTTTATCGCATCTTTAAATCTCATTACCGGACAGATCTTCGTGATACGGCTCCTCTGCGACTGTTCTGCCGCGCTTGAAGCGATTTTTTGCCATCTTTCGACCTTTTTATCCCTTGCCTTTGCATCGAGTTTCACGATACATCTCGCGGTTTCCACCGGCACTATCTCTGCCACACCGAGTTCGACGCATTTCTGGATTATAAAGTCCATCTTGTCCGACTTGGGCAGTGCCTGATATAGAACTATCCTGCATCGGAGTTCTGCTTCGGAGGCATTTTCCCTGATAATATCCGCTATGATCTCTCTGTCGGTAATCTCTGCCACTGCCGCTATGACATCTCTGCCGTTACCGTCGCTGACCAGTATATCATCACCCGGCTGAATGCGCAGTGCATGGCTCAGATGATTATAATCATCTCCCGAGATAACGACCTGCGTATCTGTAAAATTGTCAGTAAAGATGTGTATCATATCCTATCTTTTTCTTGCAGTGATATTGACCCACTCGCCCAGATGATTTATCTCCGTTATTTCAAATTCCGGATTTCGGCGGAAGGCCTCGGTTACTTCGGCTTCTTTTGTATCAATTATTCCGGAGGTGATAAACAGTGCACCTTTTTTCATGTGTCTGGCAACCTCATCCACAAGCATAATAATAACCGGAGCCAGAATATTGGCTACCACTATATCATACTTCTCATAGCCGATCCGATCCTGTACCGACCTGTCATCGATTACATTTCCGCATATAACCTCGAATGCCCTGCCGATTTCGATATTGTTCTGAATACAGTTTTCTCCTACTGCATCGATGGCATTATCATCAAGATCAGTACCGACAACATGTCCTGCTCCGAGTTTGAGTGCGGCGATACCGAGTATCCCGCTGCCGGTTCCCAGATCGCAGACTTCGTCACCGGCCTTTATATACTTCTCAAGCTGGATCATGCACAGCTGAGTGGTTTCATGTCCGCCGGTTCCGAAAGCCGTGCCCGGGTCTATCTCGATCAATATTTTGTCTTTATCTTCAACAGGAACATCCTCCCATGTCGGCTTGACCAGAATATTGCCTACACTGAGCGGATGAAAAAATTCTTTCCAGTTGTTTATCCAATCTATGTCTTCGGTCTGTCCGGATACAAGTTCCGCTCCGTTTCCGAACTGATCAAGCGTCTCCACGGCATCTGCCAGTTTTCTTTCCAGTTCCGGATCATCCGGGTCAAGATAAAAGCTCACCTTTGCCGTTCCGTCATCCGGTCCGAGATCAGGAAGTATATCAATAAACATCCCTTTTGTATCTTCCTGGCTCAGTGCTTTATGATCTTCTACTTCAATCCCTTCAATTCCTACATCGCAAAGCAGTGCCGACAAAATGTCGACACTGTCACTCCTTGTTATGAAGCTGTATTTATTCCATTTCATGTTCGGTCCGTTTTTTCCTTATGCTCCGCGTACCCATTTTCCGTCAGCGCCTACATAGAATGAATCTATTCTCTGATTTCTGACCATAGCACCGTAATCAGCATTCTGCGTAGGATTGAAGTAGTAATAATCCTCTCCGATCTTAAGCCATCCTGTTGCCATGGCACCTGTAGACTTCATGTAGTACGTTTTGTTGTTATCAACTATCCACTGATCCTTGACCATAGCGCCCTGAATTGAAGAATTAGGATCTGTGATAAGGAAATACCACTGTCCGTCGCTGGTCTTTACCCATCCGGTCTTCATATCACCGTTTGCAGCATCCAAGTAGTAAACCTGGCCGTTGACCGTAACCCATCCGGTCTTCATAGCACCGGAAGCATCAAAGTAGTACCATTTACCCTGAATCTTCTCCCAGCCGTTCTTTTTATATGCACCGTCCGGATAACGGTAATACCACGTATTCCCGCTCTGTACCCAGCCGACCTTACCGGGATTGGAAGGATCTTCTCCGCCGCCGCCGGTTCCCGAGGGATCAAATTTGCCCGATCCGTCCGATACATGATTCTTATCAATGTACTGCGAATCCGACTGAACCCACTCCGACTTCTTGCCGACTGATTTTGTCTCATTCGGAACAGTTCTTACTTCGAATGTGTAGTCACCTTCTTTTTCCATCCAGGGATAGAAATTCATCGTTGTTCCCGATACACATGCAAACTCAACAACTGTTTTGTCATCTCTTTTAAGTCTGATATCATATGAACCCGAGCCGTTTCCGTCTTCCGGTTTTGACCACTTGGCCTGTCCGTATCCGGACTTCCATTCAAGGTTCTCCGGCTCTGAATATGTTCCCTTAAGAGGTTTCAGAGTAACCGTAACCTTCAGACAGTATGCATCGTCTCTGTGAGATGTCGTGCTCTGGACTTTTATATCACCTTCGGCACTGACTCTTGCCTTTGATGAGCTGCTGAAATAATAATCGATATAGGATTTTGAGCGAAGATCTGCATAGAATGTGATTTTTACGTTGTCACCGATTTTCAGAGTCTTTGTAGGACTTGTACACTCTATCTGTCCGACACTTACCGTCCACGGCTCACCGCTGTCTGTAGATTCTATACTGACAGCTCTGTCAACATCATCAGGATCCATTCCGGGCTCTATTCCGCTGGTATCGATAGAAAATGATACTGTTTTTACAACAACCTCATCCTTTGAGGATGTAGCTGCAAATGATGTCATCGCAAAACAGGAAACTAACATTGCCGCCGCTAAAACAACCGCCAAAAATCTCTTCATTTGTCTGGCCTCCTCTATATCTTGTACTCATTATAGCCGACAAAACACAAAATGTAAACTTACGTTCACCTTAATTACCTTACGTAATTGTTACGTCTGACGCATTTTCGTAATTAAATAAGTTCTTCCTTTATGTCATGGGTTTTAATGTATCCGGTCCATTTGATATAGCCGTAAGTTGTGTTTATCAGAAATCCCAGTTTAAGCGGCAGAAGCGCCCACTGTCCTGTCAGGATATTAATTGCTGCTTCTATGATGGAATTGAGATACCAGGCGATCCACTGTTCTCTTAAACGCAGCAGAATAAATATACCATTACATATCGCAACGGCACTTACGCAGGCATCGAGATAACATACTATCTTGCCTATGGTATCATTTCCTCTGAATATGTCGGAATCAGGGGAGAATCTCACAAGCAGCCCGCCAACTGCAGCCGTCCATATTATTATACCGGCAATTATGGCAAGTTCCGCCCATCCGTTCAGTTTTCTGACAACCGTAAGTTCTTTATCTTCCCTGTCCGTATGATGAGACCAGGTGATGAAGCTCAGTATATCTATCGGTATCCAGAAAAAAAGAGTCGTAGCCATAGTTGCAAATCTATAGGCGCAAACTACACATATGGCAATCTCACATACTTCCACGCCCAGTGACACGATAAAGTTCCATCTGGACTGTTTTGAAATAAGCAGCTCGCAAAGTATATTTAAAACTGTGTCCAGCAGATAGAATCCCATCACAATACTGCCGTTCACACCGTTGATATCTTCTTCCGGAAACAGTACTGCAAATACGATTGCAAGAATCATTATTCCGAAAAACCATATCTTTTCATATGTCGTAAAATAATCATTCAGTCTTTTTAACATAATCGTACAACAGAAAATGCCCGGTACCTTCGTACCGGGCGATCTGTTCTTATTAAACTAACTCAAGAAGTACCTGCATAGCTGCATCACCGTGACGCGGAGCGATCTTTACGATACGTGTATAACCACCATTATGGTTTGACTCTGCATAACGTGTTGCATACTCAGTGAAAAGCTTATCGCAGAGATCAACCTTGCGGGTATTTCTCTTGCGTCCTGCAAGTGCTGTAGGAACTTCAGTTACATCATAAAGAACCTTTAACATCTGGCGGCGGGCATGAAGTCTTGACGGAAGATCTCTCTTGATTTCTTTCTCAACTTCGTCGTATACTGTAACCTTCTTGCCATCAACAACCTGTTTGATTCTCTTTCCGTCTTTGTCTTTACGGGCAACCTTAGCCTGAACCTTGACAACCTCAAAGTTGTCCTTTTCCTTGATTGCGAGTGCAATAAGCGGCTCAACAACCTTACGTACTTCTTTTGCTCTGGCCTCTGTTGTGATGATTTTTCCGTTTGCGAGAAGTGCTGTTGCCTGATTTCTCAGGAGTGCCTTTCTCTGGCTTGAATTCTTACCAAGCTTTCTGTACATTGCCATTTTATTATTCTCCTTTCATGTGTGCTCATCGGGCTTACCGCATGAACTACCCCTTACGGGTTTCTTATTCTTCTGTCTTTCTGAAGCCGAAACCAAGCTGTTCAAGTTTTGCTTTTACTTCTTCCAGAGACTTATGTCCAAGGTTACGAACCTTCATCATCTCATCTTCTGTCTTGTTTGTAAGCTCTTCAACAGTATTGATGCTTGCTCTCTTAAGACAATTGTATGAACGAACCGAAAGCTCAAGCTCATCGATATTCATCTCAAGGACTTTCTCTTTCTGATCGCTTGGTCTGTCAACCATCGTCGGGATGTCTCTTGTCTCTTCGGAGAGATCAATGAACAGGCTCAGATGATCATTCAGAACCTTTGCTGCCATGCTGACAGCCTTGTCCGGTGCAAGTGTTCCGTTTGTATAAACCTCGAGTGTCAGCTTGTCGAAATCTGTCTGCTGACCTACACGTGTGTTTTCTACAAGCATATTTACACGTTCAACCGGTGTATAAATACTATCAACTGCTATAACTCCGATGGGATCATCTTCCTTCTTGTTCTTATCAGCTCCTACGAAACCGCGTCCGCTGGTAATAACAAGCTCAATGACGATCTTGTCAGGATTCTCGGAAACAGTAGCGATTAACTGGTCTTTATTTACTATCTCAACCTCCGAGCTGACTTTGACATCTGCTCCGGTAATTTTGCCTGTACCAGTGAATTCAATGACTGCCGATTTAGGCTCTTCGTTTCCTGAATTATCAACGATTGCCAGTGACTTGATATTCATCACGATTTCCGTAACATCTTCCTTAACTCCGGGAATTGAAGAAAACTCGTGAAGAACTCCGCCGATTTTGATGCTGCTGACTGCAACACCCGGCAAGCTTGAAAGCATAATTCTGCGGAGCGAGTTGCCAAGAGTAGTACCGTAGCCTCTCTCGAGCGGTTCGCAAACGAATTTGCCGTACTTATTGTCATCGGATTTTTCTACTATTGAAATGTTTGGTCTTTCAAAATCGAACACTATGTGCCCTCCTCATTTTTACCGTGCCAATTATGATAATGGAGTTTATCTTGAATACAACTCGACGATAAGCAGTTCGTCTACAGGAACATCGATTTCTTCTCTTGCAGGAAGTGCCTTCACACTGCCCTTAAGGTTCTCTGCATCTGCTTCAATCCATGCAGGTACAACACGTCCGGCTGTCTGCTCTATGATCTCTTTATATCTTGCTGATGATTTAGCCTTCTCCTTGATTTCGATAACATCGCCTGCCTTAACGAGCATTGAAGGGATATTAACGCCCTTGCCGTTAAGAAGAACATGCTTATGGTCTACGATCTGACGAGCTTCTTTTCTTGTTCTGGCTAATCCCATACGGAATACTACATTGTCAAGTCTTCTCTCAAGGAGGATCATAAGGTTTTCACCTACCTGGCCTTCCATTCTTGAAGCCTTGGCATAGTAATTTCTGAACGGTTTCTCAAGTACGCCGTAGATGAACTTTGCTTTCTGCTTCTCACGAAGCTGAAGGCCGTACTCACTGAGCTTACGGTTTCCTCTTTTTGAATCTCTGTTTGATTTCTTATCAATTCCTAAATATGTTGGATCAAGTCCAAGTGATCTGCATCTTTTAAGAACGGGAATTCTATCAACTGCCACTTTACGCTACCTCCTATTAGACTCTTCTACGTTTTGGTGGACGGCATCCGTTATGTGGAACAGGTGTCACATCCTTAATACTTGTAACTTCGATTCCTACTGCAGCAAGCTGTCTGATAGCAGCTTCTCTGCCTGAACCGGGGCCCTTTACAAAAACGTCTACATACTTAAGTCCATGTACCATAGCTGCTTTTGCAGCAGTCTCTGCAGCCATAGAAGCTGCATAAGGAGTAGATTTCTTTGAACCTCTGAAACCAAGACCACCTGCACTTGCCCATGAAAGAGCATTACCCTGTGTATCTGTCAATGTTACGATTGTATTATTGAAAGATGCCTGGATATGTGCCTGTCCGCGTTCAACGTTTTTCTTTACACGCTTTTTAGTCACCTTTTTGGTGCTTGCTTTTGCCATATCTAAACTAACCTACTTTCTTCTGAATTTGTTTCGTCCCAAGTGTTATGAGCTTCCCGTAAAAAGAAGACACATACCAATTGAACCTGTTACTTATTTCTTCTTGTTTGCAACTGTCTTTCTCGGTCCCTTGCATGTTCTTGCATTTGTCTTGGTCTTCTGACCGCGGCATGGGAGACCCTTACGATGACGGATGCCTCTGTAGCAACTGATTTCCTGAAGTCTCTTGATGTTCATTGCGGTCTCTCTGCGGAGATCACCTTCAACAACCTGAGTATCAGCGATAACCTGTGCTATGTTCTTTACCTCGTCGTCAGTAAGATCCTTAACTCTTGTGTCTGGATTTACTCCGGCTTCTTTGAGAATACGGTTTGAACTTGTTACACCGATACCATAGATGTATGTAAGTCCGATCTCAACTCGTTTCTCTCTTGGTAAGTCAACACCTGCAATACGAGCCATACTGCTATTTCCTCCTTATTTTTTTATCATCCCTGTCTCTGTTTATGCTTCGGGTTCTCACAAATAATCATGACAGCCCCTTTTCTTTTGATAACTTTGCACTTTTCGCAAATCGGCTTAACCGATGAACGTACTTTCATTTTCGTTCTCCTTTTCTAAGTTTTAGTGCCTTTTGCACGCGCGAATAATAATTATATCACAATTTCATTTACTTGTCACGCCATATAATACGGCCTTTTGAGAGATCGTACGGGGACAGCTCAATCGTTACCTTATCACCCGGCAGAATACGAATATAATTCATACGAAGCTTGCCGCTGATATGAGCGAGTACCTGGTGTCCGTTCTCAAGTTCAACCTGAAACATGGCATTCGGCAGCTTCTCAATAACCTTACCTTCGATTTCAATAACATCAGTTTTTGACACTATCTAACATCCTCCCTTAAACAAGGCTCATAATCTCCGGCTCACCGTCTGTGATGAGCACGGTATTTTCATAATGAGCTGAAAGCGATCCGTCATCCGTTACGACTGTCCATTCATCCTCTGACCAGACCACGTCTGCGCGTCCCATATTGATCATTGGTTCAATGGCAAATGTCATACCCGGTTTCAACAAAATGCCTTTGCGGTTCATCCTGAAGTTCGGAATCTCCGGATCTTCATGCATCTGTGTTCCGATTCCGTGACCTACCAGATCTCTTACGACTCCGTATCCGAAGCTTTCGGCATAATCCTGAATATGTCCGCAGATATCATTCAGATGATTCCCTGCAACTGCGTATTTGATTCCCTCATAAAAGCTCTGTTTCGTGACCTCGATCAGTTTTTCCGCCTCCGGACTTATACGGCCTACGGCCCATGTCCTTGCGGCATCAGACTGATAACCATGCCAGATAACCCCGGCATCGATACTTATGATGTCACCCTCATGAAGAACTCTCTTCTTACTGGGAATCCCATGGACAACTTCATCATTTACCGAAGTACATATCGAGGCCGGATAGCCATCGTAATTCAGAAATGACGGAATACATCCATAACTTCTGATGATTTCCGCACCCTTACGGTCCAGTTCACCGGTGGTGATGCCGGGCTCAATCAGCTCTTTAAGACGATTGTGTGTCTCTCCGAGTATCTTGCCCGCCTCACGCATCAGTTGTATTTCCCTTGCTGATTTAATCGTTACCATCTTTATCTCCGGTTTCCTGTCAACCTAAGTTCTCAAGAACATCAACGATATCAGCAAAGACCTTATCCATTTGTTGAGTGCCGTCTACACTCTTCAGAATCTGCTGCTTCGAATAATAATCGATAAGCGGCTGAGTCTGATCATGATAAACCACCAGTCTCTTCTTTACTGTCTCGGGAAGATCATCGTCACGCATATAAAGCTCTCCGCCGCATACGTTACAGATCCCCTGAACAGCCGGAGGGTTAAATCTGGTGTGGAATCCTTCTCCGCACTTTCTGCAGGTCCTGCGCCCTGACATTCTGTCCATGATATTCTCATCCGGAACATTTACGTCAATGACTGCATCTATCGACTCGTTTCCGGCCGCAAGTGCCTTTGTAAGAGCCTCTGCCTGCGGAATGTTTCTCGGGAATCCGTCAAGGACATAACCATCCCTGCAGTCTGCCTGATGAATACGATCCATAAGCATCCCTATGGTTATCTCGTCCGGAACCAGAGCGCCCTGATCCATATAGACCTTTGCCTTGAGTCCGAGCTCCGTGCCCTCCTTCAGGTTCTTTCTGAAGATATCACCGGTCGAAACATGTGGAATACCATACTTTTCCGCGATTCTTTTTGCCTGGGTACCTTTGCCTGCACCCGGTGCACCTACCATTATGATTTTCATAATCGCCTCCGGAATTACTCGTTAAGGAATCCCTTGTAATTTCTTACGAGCATCTGTGACTCAACATCCTGCATTGTTTCAAGGATAACACCTACGATGATGATAAGTGATGTTCCCATAAAGCCGAGACGGCTGAGTGAGAATAATCCTGAAAGAATGATAGGAATAAGTGCTACGATGAGGAGTCCTACTGCTCCGATGAAAATAATGTAATTCAGTATCTTGTTCAGATAATCACTAGTTGGTTTACCTGGTCTGATACCGGGGATAAAGCCACCGGACTTCTTAAGATTATTGGCAACTTCCAGCGGATTGAAAGTAATCGATGTATAGAAGTATGCAAATACAATAATCAAAAAGATATATATAAGCAGACCGATCGAATAAACCATATTGCCCGGTTTGAGCCAGTTGTTTGAACTGAGGCAAAGCAGGATCTTTCCTCCGAATGTTGAGTAATCTACATCGAAGAACTGTGCGATTACTACAGGGAAAGACATCAGTGATGATGCAAAGATAACCGGGATAACGCCTGCGGTATTGACCTTAAGCGGAATGGCTGAACCCTGTCCTCCGAGCATCCTGCGTCCTACTGTCTTTGCCGAATACTGAACCGGAATTCTCCTCTCGGCATCCTGAAGTACTACAACATATGTAACCATTGCTACTGCAAGTGCTACCATGATGAGAATAAGGATAACCTTGACTGCTACTGACTTTCCTGTAAGGAAGCGTTCGCCGAGAGTAACTATATCTGCAGGTAATGATGAAATGATGTTGAAAAGAAGTACCATAGAGATACCGTTTCCTAAACCATTTTCAGTGATACGCTCACCGATCCACATAAGGAATGCACTGCCTGCTGTCATGGTCAGAATTGCTACTACTACACTCAGGAAGTCAAAGCTGACCAAAAGACCCTGATTACCAAAACCGACTACCATGGCAATTGACTCAATAAGTGCCAGTGCAATCGTTAAATAACGTGTGATGCTGACGATCTTCTTTCTGCCGTCCTCGCCCTCTTTCTGCATCTCTTCGAGTGCAGGAATGGCGATGGTAAGCAGCTGAACAATGATCGAGCTGGTAATGTACGGTGTGATTGAAAGAGCCAGTATACTCAGGCTTTCAAATGAACCGCCGGTCATTGCATTAAAGAAGCTGAATGCATCACCTGTCTGTGAAGCGAAGAATGAAGCAAAGTAAGAAGTATTTACTCCGGGGATCGGAATATTGCTTCCGAATCTGATTACGCAAAGCATAATGAAAGTAAATATTATCTTCTTACGAATGTCTACAATTCTCCATGCATCTGCTATTTTTTTCAGCATATTAGATCTCCTCGCATGTGCCGCCTACTGCTTCAATTTTTGCCTTTGCACCCTCTGAGAATGCAACTGCCTTAACATTGAGCTTCTTTGTGAGTTCACCGTTACCAAGAATCTTGACACCGTCACGTACATGCTTGATAATACCTGCTTCAAGAAGAACTTCCGGTGTTACATCGATACCGTCTTCAAGACACTCAAGTGCTGAAACATTGATTGCAACGATTTCCTTGGTATTGATATTAGTGAATCCTCTCTTGGGAAGACGTCTGAAAAGTGGCATCTGGCCGCCTTCGAATCCCGGTCTCGGAGCTCCTGAACGAGCTTTCTGACCCTTATGACCCTTACCTGCCTGTGTTCCGTTACCTGAACCATGTCCACGGCCACGTCTGAAGTTGCCGCTGTGAACAGAACCTGCTGCGGGTCTTAAATTAGATAAATCCATGACTCTCCCTCCTGTTAGATTTCTTCTACTTTTACAAGATGTCTTACGTGCCAGATCATTCCGCGAACTGCATCGTTATCAGGCATTTCAACAACCTTGTGCATCTTTGTAAGTCCAAGTGCTTCTACTGTAGCTCTCTGCTTTGGAATAGCGCCGATAGGAGACTTGACCAGTTCGATTTTTAACTTGTTTGCCATTGTGTTATCTCCTCCTTAACCTAATAACTGTTCTACGCTGATTCCGCGAAGTCTTGCAACTTCCTCAGGAGTCTTCATCGCCTTAAGACCTTCAAGTGTTGCCATAACTACGTTTGTCTTATTGTTTGAACCAAGTGATTTAGCACGAATGTTCTTGATACCTGCAAGCTCTACTACCGCACGAACGGGACCGCCCGCAACAACACCGGTACCTTCAGGAGCTGTCTTCATAAGAACTCTTGAACTTCCGTAAACACCTGTGTAGTCATGATAGATACTGTTGTTCTCATTGATCGGGATTTCAACTATAGCTCTCTGTGCAGCTTCTTTACCCTTACGGATAGCTTCTGAAACTTCACCGGCCTTTCCAAGACCTACACCTACATGACCGTTTCCGTCACCTACAACTACGAGTGCGGAAAATCTCATTGTACGACCACCCTTAACGGTTTTAGAAACACGTTTGATGGCTACTACTCTATCGTTTAACTCAAGCTTACTTGGGTCAACAAAACCTTTCTTCATCGTGTGTCTCCTTTCCATTAGAACTGAAGTCCAGCTTCACGAGCTGCATCAGCGAGTGCCTGTACTTTACCATGATAGAGGAATCCACCTCTGTCAAATACTACTTCCTTGATGCCCTTGTCGAGTGCTCTCTTTGCAACGAGTGTACCTACATAAGCTGCTGCATCAACATTGTTTGTTTTCTCAAGCTCTTCCTTAACTGCCTTTTCTACAGTTGAGGCTGCTACCAGAGTATTACCAACCGTATCGTCAATAATCTGAGCGTACATATGGTTGTTGCTTCTGAAAACTGCAAGACGAGGTCTCTCAGCTGTTCCAGCAAAGCGGTTACGTAATCTCTGATGCTTCTTGATTCTAAGCGCATTCTTATCCTGCTTACTAACCATCTTATTACCCTCCTATTATTATTTACCGGTCTTACCGACTTTACGTCTGATATGCTCTGTTGAGTACTTGATACCTTTGCCCTTATATGGCTCCGGTCCTCTCTTGGATCTGATCTCAGCTGCGTGCTGTCCGACCTTCTCCTTGTCGATACCTTCAATCTTGATTGTGTTGTTTTCAACTGTTGTCGTGATTCCTTCCGGATCAGGCATATTGATCGGATGTGAATATCCGAGTGAAAGCTCAAGAACCTTGCCGTTCTTATTTGCTTTGTAACCAACACCGTTGATCTCGAGCACCTTTGAATAACCTGCTGTTACGCCGATTACCATATTGTTGATAAGTGTTCTTGTAAGACCATGAAGTGATTTGTTCTGCTTCAGGTCATTAGGTCTCGTAACGATAACCTCTGCGCCTTCCTGCTTGATTGTCATAGCTGCCGGAAGTGTACGCTCAAGTGTACCCTTGGGACCCTTTACAGTCACATGATTATTTTCTGCGATCGTAACAGTAACTCCTGCCGGGATCGCGATAGGCATTTTACCAATTCGTGACATGCCGTTCCTCCTATAATTTTAAAATGTTGCTGTGGCGCGCGAGATTACCAAATGAAAGCTAATACTTCGCCGCCAACGCCTAACTTACGGGCTTCTTTGTCAGTAATAACGCCCTGGTTTGTTGAGATGATTGCTGTGCCGAGACCGCCGAGAACCTTTGGCAGCTCATCCTTGCCTGCGTAAATACGAAGACCCGGTTTTGAGATTTTCTTGATACCGTTTATAATCTTCTCGTTCTTGTCAGCACCATACTTAAGTGTCATGTGGATGGTCTTGAATGCACCATCGTCTACGAGGTCATACTTCTGTACATATCCTTCTTTTACAAGAATGTCAGCAATTGCTATCTTCATTTTAGAAGCAGGAATGTCAACCTCGTCATGTTTTGCTGTATTAGCATTACGGATTCTTGTAAGCATATCAGCAATTGGATCGCTCTGTGTCATGATATTTCCTCCTTCTTTACCAACTTGCTTTTCTTACACCCGGAATCTCGCCCTTGTAAGCGAGCTCACGGAAGCATACTCTGCAGATACCATACTTTCTAAGAACAGAATGTGGACGTCCACAAACACGGCATCTTGTATATTCTCTTGTAGAGAACTTTGCAGGGCGAGCCTGACGAATCTTCTGAGATTTCTTTGCCATAATTATTTAGTCCCCCTTATTTCTGGAAAGGCATATTGAAGAGTGCCAGCAGATAACGTGCCTCTTCATCTGTCTTTGCTGTTGTTACAAAAATGATATCCATACCACGAACCTTATCTACCTTGTCGTACTCGATCTCAGGGAAGATGAGCTGTTCCTTGACGCCAAGTGCGTAATTTCCTCTGCCGTCGAAAGCATTCGGATTAACTCCGCGGAAGTCACGTACACGAGGAAGTGCGAGGTTGATAAGACGATCTGCAAATTCATACATCTTCTCACCACGAAGTGTAACCTTGCAACCTATCGGCATGCCTTCACGTACTTTGAAGTTTGCGATGTTATGCTTTGACTTCGTAATTACTGCATGCTGACCTGTGATGATCTCGAGATCTCTTACTGCCGAATCAAGAACTTTAACGTTTTCCTTTGCTTCGCCTACGCCCATGTTAACAACGATCTTGTCAAGCTTCGGAACCTGCATTACGTTCTTGTAGCCGAACTTCTCAGTCATCTTCTTTACGATTTCATTCTCGTATATTTCTTTTAATCTGGCCACTTAACTTTTCCTCCTTCCCTTCTTAGTCTATTGCCTTGCCGGTCTTCTTTGCGATGCGGACTTTCTTTCCGTCCTTCTCACCGAATCCGACTCTTGTAGGCTTTCCGTCAACAACGAGCATTACGTTTGAAATATGGATAGAACCCTCTTTATTTACGATGCCGCCGTTCGGATTTGCCTGTGAAGGTTTCTGATGCTTTGTCTGCATATTGCATCCCTCAACGATAACTGTCTGCTTCTTGAGGTCAACACTGAGAACCTTACCGGTTTTGCCTTTATCCTTGCCTGTTATGATCTTGACTGTATCATCTTTTTTAATCTTCTGCATAACCGGCCCTCCTTATAATACTTCCGGAGCAAGGGAAACGATCTTCATAAATCCTTTTTCACGAAGTTCTCTTGCAACCGGTCCAAAGATACGAGTACCTGTCGGTGTCTTGTCATCTTTGATTACTACTGCTGCGTTCTCATCAAATCTGATGTATGAACCATCTTTACGACGTGTCTTGTTAACTGTGCGAACTACAACTGCCTTGACAACGTCACCCTTCTTAACTGTGCCACCCGGTGTAGCATCCTTAACTGTTGCAGTAATGATGTCTCCGATGTGTGCATATCTTCTTGTTGATCCGCCCATAACTCTGATGCAAAGAAGTTCCTTTGCTCCAGTGTTGTCAGCGACCCTAAGTCTACTTTCCTGCTGAATCATATTGAACTCCTTTCGAATTATTTAGCCTTCTCAATGATTTCAACCAGTCTCCATCTCTTGTCCTTTGATAAAGGTCTGGTCTCCATGATCTTTACTGTATCGCCGATACCGCATTCATTCTTCTCGTCATGAGCTTTGAATTTAACGGTCTTCTTAACGATCTTACCGTAGAGCGGATGCTTTACGTGATCCTCGATAGCAACCGTGATGGTCTTGTCCATCTTATCGCTTACGACTTTACCAACTCGAGTTTTTCTAAGATTTCTCTCTTCCACGACTTATCTCTCCTTTCCGCTCATTACTTATCTGCCTTTGCTGCGATAACTGTCTGAATTCTGGCAATGTTCTTGCGAACTTCCGTAATTCTTGCTGTGTTATCAAGCTGGCTTGTTGCATTCTGGAATCTTAAATTGAAAAGTTCCTTCTTGGCTGTAACTAATTCCTCATTAAGCTCTGCCAATGTCTTCTCATTAAGACTTTTTACATATTTACTTGACTTCATTAGTTTTCACCGCCTTCCAGTTCTGCCTTTGAAGCTACTCTGCATCTGCAAGGAAGCTTGTGCATTGCCAGACGAAGTGCTTCCTTTGCCTGTTCCTCAGAAACACCTGCAATCTCGAAAAGTACTTTACCCGGTTTAACTACTGCTACCCAATACTCTGTTGTTCCTTTTCCTGAACCCATTCGTGTCTCAGCCGGTTTTGCTGTTACTGGCTTATCAGGGAATATCTTGATCCAAACCTTACCGCCACGCTTGATGTAACGTGTCATTGCGATACGGGCTGCCTCAATCTGGTTTGACTTGATCCAGCAAGGATCAAGAGATACAAGACCGTAATCACCGTAAGTAACAGTGTTGCCTCTCATACATTTGCCAGCCATAGAACCGCGGAACTGCTTTCTATGCTTAACTCTTTTTGGCATTAACATAGTTATCTCTCTCTCCCTTCTTCTTTCTTCTTTGAAGGAAGAACTTCGCCCTTATAAATCCATACCTTAACGCCTACCTTGCCGTAAGTTGTATCAGCCTCTGCAAATCCGTAGTCGATATCAGCACGAAGTGTCTGAAGCGGAATTGTTCCTTCTGAATAGAACTCTGTACGTGCCATATCAGCACCGCCAAGTCTACCTGAACAACATGTCTTGATTCCCATAACTCCTGCCTTCATGCTGCGTCCCATTGTTGACTTCATGGCACGACGGAAGGAAACACGGTTCTCAAGCTGATTAGCGATTGACTCTGCTACTAACTGAGCTTCACGGTCAGGACGCTTAATCTCTTTGATGTCAACGAATACTTTCTTCTCTGTGAACTTACCGATTTCTTTTTTAAGCTTTTCGATCTCAGCACCCTGCTTGCCGATAACAACGCCCGGCTTGGCAACGTGGATGATGACCTTAAGTCTGTCAGTGGTACGCTCGATTTCAATACCTGAAACACCTGCTGCGAAAAGTTTCTTCTTCAGGAACTTTCTGATGTTGTAATCTTCGATCAAGCAATCAGCGAAATCTGCATCTGCATACCATCTGGAATCCCAATCTTTAATAACACCGACTCTTAAGCCGTGTGGATTAACTTTCTGTCCCATATTGGCCTCCCTTATCTCTTGTCAAGCACGATTGTGATATTGCTCATTCTCTTCTCGATTCTGTAAGCTCTACCCTGTGCTCTTGGTTTAACTCTCTTCATGATCGGACCATCGCCTGCCCAGCACTCTGCTACGTACAGGTCTGCCTGATTCAATCCCTGATTGTTCTCTGCATTTGCGATTGCTGATTTAAGTAACTTCTCAATAACGCCTGAAGCATATCTTGGGCTGTATTCAAGGATACCAACTGCTGTTGCAACATCCTTACCCCTGATAGCGTCAAGTACGAAACATGCCTTCTGTACCGGAATTCTTGCATAAGAAAGCTTTGCAGATGGTCTCGTATCCTTCACAGCGTTTCTTTCTCTTTTAATTTGGGATCTATGTCCTTTTGACATTTGTGAAACCTCCTTTC
>JAUNOA010000059.1 GCA_030531245.1 Lachnospiraceae bacterium | reverse complement strand
CAGGTCAAAATCGAAGAGCTTGCTCACAATATCGCACATAAAGTATCAAGAACAAAGAAAGCGGTTGATCTGGAGCCGATGAATCCTTATGAGAGAAGAATCATCCATTCCGCATTACAGGATGATCCGTATGTAACAACAGTCAGTGAAGGCGAGGAACCGTACCGTCATGTTGTAGTAATGCTGAAGAAATCAGGACGCCGTCACAGATAATTTAATAATCACAGCTTGGTGAAAGAAGGCTGCGTATACAGGAATTTGTATACCCGGGCCTTCTTTTCTTTTTTTAAGAATATGAGAACAAACGATACAATAGCAGCTATAGCAACAGCGCTTTCTCCGGCAGGAATCGGAATAGTCCGGATTTCCGGCGAAGAAGCAATTGACATAGCCGACAAAATATATAAAGGGAAAAAAAGTCTGCGTGAAGCTAAGACTCATACGATAAATTACGGTTTTGTTTACGATGGTGAAGAAATCGTAGACCAGGTTCTTGTCATGATTATGAAGGCACCTTGTTCATATACAGGAGAAAATGTTGTTGAGATCCAGTGCCACGGAGGAGTCCTGGTTATGAAGAGGATACTTGAGCTTGCCATTGATGCGGGCGCGAATATTGCCGAGCCCGGTGAATTTACAAAAAGGGCTTTTCTAAACGGAAAAATGGATCTTTCACAGGCAGAAGCAGTTGCGGATATCATTGATGCCGAAAGCAGAAACAGTCTTAAAGTCGGGATAAGCCAGCTTAAAGGAAGACTGTCCGAAGAACTCAGGGACATAAGGCGGCTGATATTGAATGATATAGCTTTTATAGAGGCGGCGCTGGATGATCCGGAGCACTATTCTCTCGACGGATATGCAGAAGAACTGGAAACGAAGACTGCCAGGATAATGACACGAATCGAAAGACTGATCAGGAATTCCGAAGCAGGCATTATAATGAAGTCGGGAATAGATACAGTAATACTCGGAAGACCTAATTCCGGAAAATCTTCAGTTCTTAATCTGCTGGCAGGAACAAACCGTGCAATCGTAACGGATATTGCGGGTACAACAAGAGATACTTTAACGGAAAACATCTCCCTTGCAGGAATAAAACTGAATCTGACTGATACGGCAGGACTTCGGGAGAGTACAGATACCGTAGAAAAAATCGGAGTGGAAAGAGCAAAAAAGGCTGCAAAGGAGGCTGAACTTATCCTTTGTGTAATTGACGGAGCCGAAGACCTGACAGATGAAGATATAGAGGTTCTTGATTTTATAGACGGAATGAATGCTATCATCCTTATCAATAAACAGGATGTATCAACATGGAAACCCTGCATGGATAAAAGGGTTACAAAGCATCCGTTTATAGGTTTCTCTGCAAAGAGCGGTCAGGGACTAAAAGAGCTTGAGACCCTGGTCAGAGATATGTTTTTCAAGGGAGAAATCAACTTAAATGACGAAATATATATCACCAGTGTGAGACATCTTCAGGCACTTAAGGCTGCCATGGAATCCCTGAAACTTGTTCGGAAAGGAATAGAATCCGGACTTACCGAGGATCTTATTTCCGTAGATCTTACGGATGCATATGAAGCACTCGGAACGATTACAGGTGAAACCGTAGGAGAAGATATAATTAATGAGATTTTCTCAAAATTCTGCATGGGGAAATAAAAATGACAAAGATTGAAGAAAATTATGACGTTGTTATTGTCGGGGCCGGGCATGCCGGATGTGAAGCAGCCCTTGCCTGTGCCAGACTCGGTATGGAAACGATATGTTTTACCGTAAGTGTGGATTCCATCGCTCTTATGCCCTGCAATCCCAATATCGGAGGGACAAGCAAGGGTCATCTGGTCCGGGAACTGGATGCGCTTGGCGGAGAAATGGGTAAAAACATTGATAAGACCTTTATTCAGTCCAAGATGCTTAACAGATCAAAGGGGCCGGCAGTACATTCTCTCCGTGCCCAGGCGGACAAACAGGCATATACCAGGGAGATGCGAAAGACTATGGAAAATCAGGAGCATCTTGTCATAAAACAGGCAGAAGTCTCCGAGATCATAGTCGAAAACGGAATGTGTAAAGGTGTCAAAACCATTTCAGGTGCGACATATTTTGCCAAAGCTGTTATACTTGCAACAGGAGTCTATCTGAATTCGCGATGCTTGTTTGGAGAGGTTATTGAACCTACGGGACCGAACGGACTAAAGAATGCGACGCATCTTACAAAATCTCTGATTGACCATGGTATTACGATATACAGATTTAAGACAGGAACACCGGCAAGAGTTGACGGAGATACGATAGACAGAAGTAAAATGGAGGAGCAGTTCGGAGATGTACCTGTTATTCCGTTTTCTTTCGAAACGGATCCGGCATCCGTTCAGAAAGAGCAGGTCAGCTGCTGGCTCACATATACCGGAGAAGATATTCACCGGATTATCAGAGAAAATATCCATCGCTCTCCTCTTTATGCAGGTGTCATAGAGGGTGTCGGACCAAGGTACTGTCCGTCTATAGAAGATAAAGTCATGAAATTCCCGGATAAGGACAGGCATCAGATTTTTGTCGAACCGGAAGGTCTATATACTCATGAAGTATATTTGAGCGGTTTCAGCTCTTCTCTTCCCGAAGACGTCCAGCATGCTATGATACATAAGCTGCCGGGCTTTGAAAACTGTAAGATAGTACGAAACGCCTACGCCATCGAGTATGACTGCATTGATGCAAGACAGCTGAATCTTTCACTTGAATTCAAAAATATCAAAGGCTTATACGGGGCAGGACAGATTAACGGAAGTTCCGGTTATGAGGAAGCTGCAGTACAGGGACTTATGGCCGGTATCAATGCGTCTTTGAAGATTTTGGGAAGGGATCCGGTTGTTCTGGATCGAAGCCAGGCGTATATAGGAGTACTTATTGACGACCTTGTTACGAAAGAAAGTCATGAGCCGTATCGTATGATGACATCACGGGCAGAATACCGTCTGCTTCTGAGACAGGACAACGCGGATTTAAGACTGTGTGAAATCGGAAATAAAATAGGGCTTATTTCTGATGCGAGGTATTCAGGAGTCAAAATCAAGAAAAAACTAATCGACGAAGAAATCATACGTATGAATTCTGTTCATGTAGGTGATACGGCTAAAATCAATGATTTCTTAAGATCACATGGCTCCAGTGAATTAAATACGGGAGCAACTTTGGCTGAACTGATAAGACGTCCCGAATTGGATTACTTTATGTTAACCGATATTGACATCAATAGACCTGAACTTCCGGAGGATATTAAAGAGCAGGTAAATATAGAAATTAAATATCACGGTTATATCGAAAGACAGATGCAGCAGGTTAAACAGTTCAAAAAGCTTGAAGGAAAGAAAATCCCTGCTGATATCAATTATGACGATGTTGGCAGTCTCAGACTTGAAGCAAGGCAAAAATTAAAGCTTGTCAGACCTGAGAACATCGGTCAGGCCGCCAGGATCTCCGGAGTTTCCCCGGCTGATATTTCAATGTTGCTTGTTTATCTGAAATAATGTTTCACGTGAAACATTTGGAGGACATATGGATTATATTAATTTAAATTCTGAAAAATTCGCCATATATTACAACAGACTTGTTGAAACAAATAAATTTTTAAATCTGACGGCTATTACCGACGAAAAAGAAGTATACATCAAGCATTTTCAAGATTCTCTTGAATTTGTGCGTGCTGTTCCTGATATTACAGAAAAACATTATAGTCTAATTGATGTAGGAACCGGTGCGGGATTTCCCGGCTTGCCGTTAGCGATATGTTTTCCTAACATACATGTTACACTTGCAGACTCTTTAAAGAAGCGACTGGATTTTTTGCAAAAATTAGTTGATGAACTCAACCTGAAAAACGTTGATATTATTCATGCCAGAGCAGAAGATCTAGGCCGTGATTCGAATCATAGAGAAAAGTACGATATCTCGACGGCGAGGGCTGTTGCAAACTTATCAACACTTGTGGAATACTGCGGACCACTTATCCACAAAGGAGGACTTTTTATTCCACTTAAATCCGCCGACATAGATGTAGAATTAAAAAATGCAGAGAGGGCGATTTGCGAAATAGGCTTAAAAATCAAGGGTTTATATAAATATGAGCTCCCGGATAACATGGGAGGACGTTCGTTGTTGATTTTTGACAAGATTTCCACTACTCCACATAAATATCCAAGAAAAGCAGGAGAACCGACAAAAAATCCAATACAATGATAGGAATGTTTCACGTGAAACATTTCTGAAAGGTGAATATGAAGTATAAAAGAATAATACTGGCATCGAAGTCACCAAGAAGAAAAGAGATTCTTGAAAAGTGTGGTTTCGAGCCCATAGTCAAAGAATCAAAATGTGATGAAAGTAATATAAAAGAAAAAAATCCGGAAAAGCTGGTAGAAGAGCTGTCAAAGCTGAAAGCAGAAACAGTTGCAGAAACGTGTATAGACGGTGATGTAATAGTAGCAGCGGATACTGTAGTGGCAATAGAGGGAATAATACTTGGCAAGCCGAAAACAAAAAAGGAAGCCAGAGAAATGATAAGGTCATATGCAGGAAAAACCCATACGGTATATACAGGAGTAACTGTTATATATAAGAAGAAATCGGGCACGACTGAGAGAACTTTTGCAGACAAAGCAGAAGTAACGGTTGATGAAATGACCAATTGTGAGATAAAAGCATATGTTGAAACAGGAGAACCTATGGATAAAGCCGGAGCATACGGAATTCAGGGTGCATTCTGTAAATATATTCCGAGAATAAACGGAGATTTTTATACAGTAATGGGACTGCCGATAGCAAGAACATACAGATGTATAAAGGAGATGACAAGGTAATGTTCAATATTGTACTGCATGAACCGGAGATCCCCGAAAACACAGGAAATATAGGCAGAACCTGTACGGCTACAGGAACTGCACTGCATCTGATAGATCCGTTGGGATTTCATCTGAATGAAAAAAGCATAAAAAGATCAGGGATGGATTACTGGGAAAAACTAAACGTAACAAGATATATTAACTACAACGATTTTTTATGTAAACTTAAAGAGAAAAATCCGGAAGCAAAAATATGGATGGCCACAACCAAAGCAGAAAGATCCTATACTGATGTATGTTTCAGAGATGGAGATTATATAATGTTCGGAAAAGAAAGCGCAGGGATTCCGGAAGAGATACTGGTTGAAAACAGAGAGACATGTATACGGATTCCCATGGGACATGATATTCGCAGTCTGAACCTTGCAAATTCGGTTGCCATTATACTATATGAAGCATTAAGACAAAATAACTTTAACAATCTTGAAGAAACCGGAGAATTACACAGACTGAAATGGAATTAATAAAGAAATACAGATTAAATATTCTTGTGCCGGTCTTACTGCTTGCGGCAGTTTTAACGGCATGCGGAAAAAAGAACATTCAGATAAATACTCTGGAGGATCTGAAGGGTAAAACAATCTCCACAAAAAACGGAACTGTTTTTGCTCAGGAAATCAAAGAAAATGAGATAATAAAAGACTGTGAGATAATATACGGACCGACTGAAAATGATGCTTTTGCGATGATGCTCAGAGGAAAAAGTGACGGATTTGCCGTGGATAATCTGGCAGCGCAAAGTTACCTGCATAAAAACGAGGGCGTGAAAATTCTGGGAGAGCACCTCTCAGAGTCTGCATATGGTATAGCGATTCGAAAAGGAAGTCCGATTAAAGACGAAATCAACAGGGCACTTCAAGAACTGCGAGAAGACGGGAAAATGGATGAGCTTTCAGACAAATGGCTCGGAGACAATGATGACATAAAAAAGATATCTGATGAAATATGGGAGCCTTGCGATAATCCGGAAGGAACCATTATCTGTCTGGACAACAGCGATCTGGACGATATCTGTTACAGGGATTCAGATGAGAATCTTTTGGGTCTGGACATCGAAATGGTTTTGCTGATTGCAAAAAAGATGAATTATAATGTTGAATTCAAAGAAACCATGTTTGATGACATTATTCCCAATATTGCCACAGGAGCCGGAGATATAGGAGTATCAGGAATATCCATTACCGGAGAACGTAAGAGACTGATTGATTTCAGTGATCCGTATATGGATGCAAGTACTGTAATCATGGTAAGAGACGAAAGCGTCGGAACATTGGGCAGAGGGATCGGAATGTCCATAAAAAACAGTTTCAGGCGGATTTTTGTCGAAGAGGACAGATGGAAAGAGCTTCTTAAAGGAATAGTAATTACCTTTTTACTCACTGTCGGCAGCTGCATTCTTGGAGGCATACTGGGCAGCGCAGCATTTCTGATATATTATACAGGGAATAAGATAGTGACAAAAGCGGTAGAAATAACGAACAGGGTTTTAACGCTTCTTCCGGTTACGGTTATACTTATGTTCGTGTTTTACATTGTTTTTGCCGGGGGCAACGGAATAACGAATATAATAGCCGCTTTGGTAACTTTGTCGCTGATATTCGGTATGTATTTTTTCGCTGTAGTAAACGGAGCTGTTTCAGCGGAAAATGATGATCAGAGAATTGCGGCAAGGGCTATGGGCTTTTCAAAAAAAGAAACTCTGACAAAGGTTCTTATACCGCAGGCAATACCTGATATTATCGGTAATCTTGAACCAATAATAATTGATCATATTAAAAATTCGTCGCTTGTAGGATACATTACGGTTATGGATTTTCAGGCTGTACTTGACGGAATAGGGTCAAGGACCAATGAGTTTACGGCACCGATTCTGATATCTGTTGTTTTCTATCTGCTCTTTGAAGAACTTGCCTGTTTTGTTATCAGGAAAGCAAATCAGATTTATTCGAAAAAGAGAATTGATACGGTAGACGCTATCAGAGAAAACCGGGAGGGAGAAAAAACATGTTAAAAATACAGAACATAAAATTCTCCCGGGGAGAAAAAAGAATCCTTGACGGTATATCAACAGAGATAAAAGACGGAGAGGTTGTCGGAATAATCGGTCCGTCGGGAACCGGCAAATCAACTTTTCTGAAAATGATAAATCTGCTCATAAAACCGGATGAGGGAGAAATACTGGTCAATGACACGGCACTTACGGAGTCGGATGTTGATACGGTCAGAGAAAAAATCGGAATGGTATTCCAGAATCCGGTGCTTTTCGAACATCTTACGGTTATCGAAAACGCAATGATCGGAATGACGGAGATAAAGAAACTGGATAAAAAGGCCGCATTGGAAAAAGCAAAGAAACTTCTGAGGATGGTCGGTCTTGAGGAGGAAGCCTACAAGTATCCGAAAGAACTGTCCGGAGGACAGAGACAACGCGCTGCAATAGTAAGGACTTTATCGGTAGATCCGGAAATAATCCTGCTCGATGAACCGACAAGCTCGCTTGATCCGGCGATGAAAGGAGAAGTTGAGGCTGTTATAAGGATACTGGCATCCGCAGGGCATACGATGATTATGGTTTCACATGAAATGGAACTGGTCAGAGCCATATGTTCAAGAATCCTTTTCTTTAACGAAGGAAAAATCCGTGAGGAGGGAACTCCTTCAAAGATTTTTGACAATCCGGACAATCCCGACACAAGAAGATTTGTCAATGCACTGAAGGTGCTGGAGCTTACTGTTGAGTCGACACGTTTTAATTTCCTCACATTCCAGAATAAGATCGATGACTATGCCTTCAGAAACGGTATACCGTCAGAACTCAGATATCGACTGATGGCAATAACAGAAGAGTTTATGAGTATGCTCATCATTCTTCCGGAAGAAGAATGCAGAATGCATTTTTCACTGGAGTACGACAGGAAAGGAAAAAAGATTGAGGGAGAAATCTTGTTCTCGGGACCGCCGTTTGATATTGACAATCCGATATACTTTATTTCGTGGCCGATAATCGTATTCCGCGCGACGGAGATTTCGGTTGAGCCGGCTGCCGGAGGACAGTATACCAACCGTGCAAAAATTGTTATTGAACAGGGAAAACAGGGAAAGAGAATGATGTGAAAACTATGATAAGAATATTATTCATCTGCCACGGAAATATCTGCAGAAGTCCGATTGCAGAAGCGATAATGAAGAACATGGTAAAGAAAGAACATCTGGAAGACTGTTTTGAAATAGTATCCAGAGCGACGAGCAGAGAAGAACTGGGCAATGATATTTATCCGCCGGCGAGAAGAGAGCTTGAAGCGCATAATGTTCCGTATGACAGATACAGACGCGCATCAATAATGACAAGAGCAGATTACGATGCTTACGATTATCTCATCGGTATGGATGAACGGAATATCGGAAATATTTTCAGAATAATAGGAGAAGACCCGGAGGGTAAGGTTTATAAGCTTCTGGATATTGCCGGTATGCCCGGAGATATTGAAGATCCGTACTACTCAGGAAACTTTCATAAAGTATGGAATCAGATAGAGGAAGGATGCAGAGGTTTCCTGAAATATCTCAAAGAAAACAAAA
>JAUNOA010000058.1 GCA_030531245.1 Lachnospiraceae bacterium | reverse complement strand
TTTATTGTTTCGTTTTGTTTTATAACAACACGCCCTTACCGCGTGTAATTACTTATGTAATATCCTGGAATACGATATCGTGTTTCTCACAATACTCTTTAAGTTCTTTTCTGACATCTCCGTATCCGACCATCCAGTGATGTCCGCATGCCTTGTCGATAACATCTTTACAGATATCGATAACATTTCTCTCAAATCTGATGCATGCCTGATTTCCCGGGAAGAGATACTCTTTTTCTATAGCCGCTCCTGTCATAACAGACATCCTCAGGTTGTCCCCGTGCCCTACCAGGTCAGCTGCCGTTACCGTGCCAAGCTTCGGTCTGAACAGGCTGCATACTCCGACATCGACTATTCTCGCCGGAGCAAGGTGAACTTCGTCGGCATTCGGCGCGATTGAAAAACCGCTGCTTCCGCAATGAGCGAAAATGATGGCATTATCATCCGGAAGAGGATTAAGGATATCTGTATTGTTTACGCACTCGCCCGTGACATCCATCAGAATCTTCATCATAACTGCCGAATTGACATCGCCCTCACAACTGCATGCATATCCTTCATCCGATAACAGTGAATAGCCCAGGCAGATTTTTCCCATGAACGCCGTATAGCATTTTATGGCCAGTCCCGACAGACCGTATTTTTTAATCAGTTCCTTCATTGCAAGATAATACTTTACAGACAGTTTCATATCATCCGAAGACGAATCGATATGATACCCTCTGCTTTGAATATCCGAAAGAACGGCTTCCGCATCCGAATCCTTTACAGTCTGTGCGGTTTCAATCAGTTCGGTTTCACTGATATTGACTACTATGGCTCCGGATTTCTCAAACAGGGCAAATTCATCAAAGGCAATCTCCGTCATACCTGCACATCTTCCGCCTATAGAACCGATATAAAATGCCTTTCCGTCCGCTGCCTTTTCTCCGGCATCTTCAAAGGAGTTAAGCGCTTCTATTACACCTTGAACAGATTCGTCGGAACCTGGTGCGGCATAAACGGTCTTAAAGTTCTTAAATCCGATATCATTCATAACAGATGCTATCTGCATCACTCCGCACAAAGATCCGCTCTCCATATGCGGGAACGAATGAAGGATTATAGGTTTGTTGATTTCTCTCAGGAACTGAAGAACATAACTGTCATCGCTCCAGGTTGCAACACAAACAAGAATAGCATCCGTATCTTCGCTTTGAAGAAGCTGTGCCACTTTTTCGGCCGATTTGAAATCTGAGACAACAAACCCCGTATTGTATGTCTGAACACCTTTTTTCTCAAGAGAAGCAGCTACCTGCCGGGAAAGATTTTCCGCATCGTCAAAACCCACTTCTGCTTTTGCACCCAGTGCAAAAATCGCAACTTTATTGTTCATATGCATTTTCTCCTGATACTGTTACTCTAAATTAAGCATACAAAAAAACCATGCTAAAAGTCTACTGTGTAATTGAACAAATATATAAGTTTTAATATTGACTTAATTGAATATTTCAGTTAATTTATTAAATAATCAGTTAATGTTCACTTATCAAATTTCCGAATTGTCCAATGAGGTGTATCATGAATAAACCGTCAATCAAAAAAATAGCCGATATTGCCAATGTATCAACTACCACAGTATCTTATGTAATTAACAACAAACCCGGAATAAGTCAGGAAACCCGCGACAGAGTGCTGAAGATAATCGACGAAGAAAACTACACCCCTGTACAGAGCAGACAGCATATCGTCCCTTTCAGATCCAAGAATATATATCTTGTTATTGATGATTTTGCTTCTTTCGGAAATCTGTTTTATTCGACTATTCTGGATATCTGCAGTTCTGTTGCCGCAAAAGCCGGTTATGATCTGATTCTTTCAAAGGTGGACGAATCATTCAGAACTTCTTCTGCCGCCAAGGCAATCCGCTACGGTACCGCTGCCGGCACGATCTTCCTTCACGATATAGATGCGGAAACTCTGATTTTCCTCCGTCAGGAAAATGTTCCCTTTGTTGTAATTGATGCGCATCGCCAGCATCCCGGATATACAAGAGTCTGTGTTGATTATGAAATCGCAGCTTATACCGTAACCAATCACCTGATAGAGCTCGGTCACGAAAAAATAGGTTTTATCGGCGAGCGTGCCATACCCGATTTTTATACATCAACATTCAACGGCTTCTGCCGGGCCCTTTCCGAAAATCATCTCGTTGTTCATCCTGCATGGCTTCAGGCGGAAGCATGCGACATAGATTCCGCGTATCAGTGCATGAACAATATTCTGGATTTCAGCGAACATCCTACCGGTATAGTATGTGCAACGGATTCTTTTGCCCTTGCCGGAATGCACTGTGTTCAGGAACACGGATACTCTGTTCCGGAGGATTTTTCTTTTGTAGGCATAGATGATCTGGACCTGTCCAGAATCTATTTCCCTTCACTGACAACTATTCATATAGATCTTTTTGAAATGGCAGAAAAGGCCATCAATTTCCTTGATGAACAGATTTCATCAAATACAACTCCGACAGGCGGCGTTTATACGCTGAAATCCGACAAACTCATCATAAGAAAATCAACGGCAGCCCCGAAATAACAAAGCAAGAACAATGCTATTGTCAAATGTAAGAAATGTAATCAATTTGTAAGGTGACATCTGTTTTCGGTACTGATAAAATCTAATAATCGCAGAAAAAGGAGGATGGGAAAATGGTGCGCCGTGAATATGATTTTCATGTTATAGGAAAAAACCTCAAAAAACTCCGACTGATGAACAAAATGACAGCAGAAGACGTAAGGGAATATATGCAGCTTGGAACCGTTCAGGCAGTATATAAGTGGGAGAGAGGCGACTGTCTGCCGCAGGCCGACTCACTCCTTGCACTAATGGAACTGTACGGAGTAAACACAATAGATAGAATCACAGGGGTAAGCACATCGCTTGCCCCTGTTCCTTTATTTGGTGCTCCTTCCATAGCTGCCTGATTTAACTATAAGTTAAATGACACATACCTTCACAGGTGCTATGCTTTTCTCCGGTAAAGATGATCAGAAATTTATTTAAAGGAGAAATAATATGGCAGAGAAAATGCTTATTACACAGGCCCTCGATGAAAGAGACCTTTTGGTAAAGAAAATCAGTGACAAAATACGCAAAAACATCTTTGTAGCAACAAAGAAACATAACTCTGATACTATTTTCGAGCACAAACAGTCAGTCGATGACTTTCAGAAAGAAGTCGAAAGCACTTTTCAGTCTATTCAGGACCTGATTGCAAGATTTAACCGCATTGATGCTGCCATAGTAAAGTCCAATGCAGAAACCATGATAGAAACCAGCTGCGGCATAATCACGGTTGCCGGTGCGATTTCACTGCGAAACCGCATGAAAGGTTGCGGCAGCTATGACGGTGAGGCTGATTTCGAAGGAAATCTTTTAGAGAAGCTAAACAAAGACTATCAGAAGGCCATTCAGACTGCAGAAGTCAGGAACAAAGAGCTTGACAATACCGCAGAAGGAATGCGGCTTTCAATCCTCGGAAAAGAAACAAAGGCAAAAGACGATAAACCTCTTGCAGTTGTTGATGCATATGTTACTGAGAATACCACGGAACTGGTAGATCCTCTTGAAATAAAGAAGAGGATAGACTATCTTGATGAGAAGAGAAATCTCCTTATCAGAGAGCTTGACACTCAGATAAAGGTTTCAAATGCGACAACCTTTATTGAAATCTGATAATTAAACAGTGCCTGCAGTACGAAAAACCTTAAGGCGGGTTCCCGGCAGCAGGGTCATGCTGCAAGATGATCAGAAGATTTTACTTCTAAAAAATAGAAGAGAGACTTATTGGGGTAAGTCACTCCGTATGAACTGTCTTCAGTCAATCGGTAATTGATAATGGTCATGTCTCAACAGTTTTCATCTGAACATTCAAAGATTACTTAACACCTTTCCGATAGGCATGGCAGCATGCTGAAATCCATGAGAAGTGTTTGGTGTTGATCCGCGTAACCATGGTTTCCCACATGGCTGTACTGCAGGCATTTTTGTGAGGTCATTATGAAACAGTATATTCCAATAAATAAACAAACCAAGAAAGCCCGGAAGGTTTACAATAGCATGCAGCGCCGTGACTGGAACGGGTTGAACCCGGCAACCAGAGTATTTCCTGACGGGAAAACATTCAACAGAAAAAGAATAAAAGAAGAAACCCGGCTCGCTCTGAAAGAATCAGGATGTGCCTAAATCATTTTCCCTTTCGGCATTTTTCTTCTGACTGTCCTCATACCCTCTCTTTTCTGGATTGTCCGGAAGTTTCCTGTAAAGAAAAAAGGATCCCTATAATGAAGGGATCCCCTTTTTCTGTATTAAAGTTTTAATCTCTTACTATTGCTGACAGCCATTGTGCGGCTTATCATCTGTCGTTTACAAATGCAATCTTGAATCCTGTCATGGATATGTTCTTGGCCATTGCCTCATTCATCTGATCCAGCGGGTATTTATCCGATACAAGCTCTGTAACCGGGATATTACGCTCTGCTGCCTCTTTGAGGATCTCGATTGCATGTACCCAGTCGCATGCCTTATATGTCCATGATCCTACTGCGCTGACTTCCTTGTTGCACATATCGAAATGAGGATTGTACTGTGCCGGGCCTCCGTCCAGGAAGAATCCCATCTCGCAGAGTCCGCCGCCGCGGCGTATATATTTCCAAACCATCTCTGCGGCCTTCGGAACTCCTGTACACTGGAATACAAAATCTGCTCCGTCTTTGCCTGTAATCTTCTGCATCTGCTCATATCTGTCTTCATCCATAAAGTTGATCGTATAAGCAGCACCGAGCTTCTTTGCCATATCCAGTCTTGCAGGATTATTGTCGATACCGATAATATTTCTTACTCCCATTGTTCTGAGGACTACGATTACAAGAAGGCCTATCGGTCCGCATCCTGAAATACCTACATAGCTGTTGTGCTTAAAGTTGAATATCTTCTTGGCCATTTCCACTGCATGTACACCGACTGCTGTCGGCTCGATAAGCAGGCGCAGATCAAGATCCGGCATATCGGAAACATTAAATATAACCCCGCCCTTTCCGATTACCATATAGTCGCCGTAGTATCCGTGGAAGTAGTTCTCCTCTCCCGGGAGAAGACCGAAAATCTCACCGTTCGGGCAAAGTTCGATATGCTCAGGATCGTTTACACAAACATCACATGTTCCGCAGGTCTTCAGACCCGTAACTACTTTATCACCAACCTTAAGCGGTTTACCTGTATAGTCTTTTGTTACATTCTTTCCTATTGCAACTATCTCACCTGAACCCTCATGTCCCAGCTGGATCGGGATGAACTTAAAAGGATCTCTGCGATATTCATGAACGTCGGTTCCGCATATGCCGCAGCCCTCAACCTTGATAAGTACTTCATCATCATTGATCTGTGGTACCGGAAGTTCAAATACCTCAATCTTCTCAATGCCCGTCAGTGCCGCTACTCTTGCTTTCTCTGGTATTGCCATTAATTCTTCCTCCTTCTGTTTATGAAACAATCGTTATATTCTGCTATCATGTTTTCAGCATACAGGAAAATTCCCCGATTTGGAATACCGCACGCAAACATTGTGAAAACTTTGGCAATTTGCACAAGCCCTCTTGATTCTTTTTGTGAAATAATATGCCTCTGCCGGTCCGCCTGTCTTCGACTAAAGATACTGTATGTTGTATTTTTCAGTACCTTTTCGTCCATATTTAGTAGTGTTTTTCCACACATATTACGCCTCCTCCAAACTTTTAGGAATTTTCGCGACCATTCTGCGACCAAACGGACGATTAGAGAAGAATTAATTTACTATTATTACAAGCTTGATCATGGCAAGTCAATTGAGATAAACCGTTATTTACCTTTCATTCGAGTTGTCCAATCAGGATACTGAATGAAATTTGTTCTATTCTTCACTTCAGCAAAAATTTTTTCTGGCATAGAACCATATACCAACACAACCTCTGGCTCTAACTCTTTTATCATTTCCTCAAGACCTTCCTTGAAAAACCTTTTCGATTCTGCTGTCTGTATTTGACCATACGTCCCTATTGATACAATGCTATGCTTATCAACCCCTTGAAATGCTACTTTTTCCCCAAGAAATTCTTCTTTATACGTTCTTTCATCTCCCCAGCGAATGTTAGGGATGACATATAGTCCTTGCTTTTGTAAATAATGACCTACTGCTCTATTTAAATAGATATCAACAATTTGAACACATAACGGTGCATCAATATAAAGTGAGCAATCTGGTGTAATGATACCAGGATGCTGTTTTAATTCATCAACATATTCTTCTGTTTTTGTTAGAATATCTCTAAAATTAACATCATGCTCATAAAAGCACACAAAGTCCTTTTTATCCAGACTCCTTTCTCTCACCGAAAAAGGAACCATACCAATTGGAATTATAATTTCATCCGGAGCATTGATATGCGGGATTTCAAATTTGCCATCAAAAAAAGCTGTTTCAACGAGAGATACTCTAAATCCCTCATCCACAAGAGTTTCTTTTCTTTTTGCCATTTTCTTCCTCCCACTTGAGGATGTTCTCACAAATCTCTATAATCCCTGCAATATGATACTTCTCGTACTCTTCAGGGAATTTAACCATAAGAGACTTATAGCATTCCACAAGTTCTCTGCTTGGATTTTTATCAACTATATCGTCGATCACTTCGCTAATCCAAGAATACTCATCAGCTGTACATTCATTTTGTAGGAATTCAATTGTTGATGGAAGATCCTCTGAAAGAAGTTCTATTTCCTTTTCACAGCACTCCTCAATTCCATCTGCCCACTCACCCAGACTAATTTCTTCAACATATATTCTTCGCGCTATTACTTCTCTAAACTTTTCTACGTTCATTTTCTTTTACCTCGCTTACCAGTTGGTTGTTTTGAATCCGGAAAAATAGTTCCTATCTGTCCATGCGTCCGGATCACACCCACGCGGACACCTTTCCACATTCCAAAAATCGCCACTCCATCTTTACTATGGCGGTTCCTCTTGAGATTTGCAACGTGTTCACCAGCATGTTTGATATCTTTACTTGTCCATGCCCGCCACTTTTCAAACGAATATGTCCATTCTTTTGTGGTTTCGTATATGCCCCCTCATTAGAATGTACTACCGAAAACTGACTAGCTGTGCCTGCTGCTCCGCGAGTATTTAGTAGTCTACCTGATTTAGTTGTGCCCAAAACAGTTCCCTCCTGTCATAAATGACAGACAAGGAACAAAAACTATTAATTTGATCATTCTGACCTCATCTTTCTGCCAACCTACAGCTGGCTAAACAATTAATTTTTAACAAGTTTCAAATTTTAATTGCTCTCACAGAAAGATTGTAGTAAAATATCATATACCTAATTTAGAGAGATTTGCTATAATCTTTCTTGCAAGAATAACGTGTAACTGCGCCAACAGTTATGCGTTTTTTCTTTTTATCAACACAATCAATTTACATCACCACCTTCTTTCAAGAATATATAACTAAACGCCCCTTGCTAATTCTAATAAATCTAAAAAGTAGAAGGTTCGTCCTCTTTTTCTATCGTCACCATGCAATACCTTTTTTTCCTCAAGAACATTTAAATATCTTATAGCCTGACCTCTTGAAACTGTAAGTTTGTCTTCAAAGTAATCCGCATTTAAAACCGGATGTGTAAAAATGCTCTCTATTATTTCATCATATTTAGTAGTATTAATACCTTCCTTAACAACCGCTTTAGTTCTTTGATAGAGCGCATTTAACGCATCAATGTAACCAATATGCTTGGTTGTCTGTAATGAAATCTTTTTTAGAAAATATTTTATCCACTCATCATAATTATTCTCTCTTGAATTAGTGAGCATATTATAGTAAATCCCCTTATCTATGCTTATTGCCTCACTAATATAAAAGAAAGGAAAATTAATCACTTTTGCCTTATACAGGTATAAACTAACTAACAGCCTTCCAACACGACCGTTTCCGTCGGAATACGGATGTATTGATTCAAACTGAGAGTGTATAATAGCAGCCTTAATTAACGGATGAATACCATCATCAAAATCATTCATAAATTCAATTAGTTCATCCATATATTTTTTTGTTTCCTTTGCCCCAGGAGGATTATATACGACTGTTCCAACTGAATTTGTTATTCTGTTATCTTTCACTTTATACTTTCCAAGAGTATCCTTATGTTCCTCTGCAATTATTCCTTGCATCATATACTCATGGATTTTCTTCATAAAGCTGTTCGTAAATTTCTCGGTTCTAAGATAGTCAGCCCCATATATCAATGTTCGTGTATGATTATTTACTTCGAGCATAACTTTTTCTTTACTTGGGTTTGGATCCACTTCATATTTTAAAACATCCGTAATTGTTGTCTGAGTTCCTTCTATGTACATTGAAGAAACCACTTCCTTCTTTTGAAGCATAGGAATCAAAATGCCATTAAACTGATAGGAATCAATTTTAGCTTCCAACACACCTAATTGCTTAGATGCTTGTGCAAGCTCATTCACAAAGCTATTTGCATTATAATCAGCTATTCTATCTTTAATAAAATTCAGCATCGACATCATCCTCCTTTACCTCATACGTAATATACCATCAATTCATTTTATCGTCAATTGCTATCGTGCGTTTTTTTGATATTTATGCACGTTGTTTTTAGTTGTATGGTCATTTCACAAAATCTTCCTGCGCTTTTAAAATCTTAACTTCCAGTAAAATAAATACTCAATGATGATTATCGGCAGGCTAATG
>JAUNOA010000057.1 GCA_030531245.1 Lachnospiraceae bacterium | reverse complement strand
GTCCTATGTCATTCTGCTGATGCAAGCATCGCAGAATGCCGCAGTCCTCATTAATGTACAAAGCATATCGCTTGCGATATGCTCTCGCCGAGCGCGGTCGCATCAGCGACATATTCCCCTCGCGCGAGTGCGCATCCCGCGGAGCGTTTGTATAATAGGAAATGCGGAGTAATTTCCTATTATATCAAAAAATGTGCCGTGGTGACAGTCCCCAGGCACATTTATATACAGCATCGCCGAACCGGTTACCAGGCAAGTAATCCTGCCCGCTTCAGACCTTTGTAAAGCAGTGGCCATACGAACGTCACCACTATAACGCATACCACTGAATTTACAAGTGTTGCAACTGAACTTATCTTTGACCATATGGTTGCAACATCCTGTGGAATTCCCAGAATGTACATCTTGTAGAAATATCCTGTAACCGGATCGAGTATCGTGTTTACTCCAAGTGCAACAGCTGAAGAAACCAATGCAACCTTAAGCTGCTCTTTCGCATCCCTTTCCTTTATATGCATCAGTTTATCAGAAACAAATCCTGCAACTAATCCTATAATCAGCTTGAGGAAAAAGGTTTTCGGTGCCGATGTCGCAAATCCTTTAAGCAGATCTGCAAGCGACAGTCCGACAGCACCGGACAGACCGCCGAGAGGGCCTCCGAGCAGAAATGCACCAAGCACTACAACAGCATTCCCGAGATGAATCTCGGTACCGGTCGCAGAAACCGGAATGCCTATCATGTATCCTACAAACGACAATGCCGCAACCAGTGCAGCCTGTGCCAGCTTTTTTGTTGAGAATTTCCCAGAATCAGATTTCATAATCTTCCTCCTTTACAAACCATTTCACCGCTACTATAATTCAAAATTGGTATATATAAAATATTCAGTTTGATACAAAATAATAAGACCAGATTTATGAAAAAAGAAACTGCTTACATAAAACTGTATAAGAAACTTCGTGATGAAATACTCTCCGGCATCTATCCTTTCGGAAGCAGACTTCCATCCAAAAGACAGATAAGTGAGGATCTCGGAATAAGCGTCATTACCGTGGAACATGCAATAGAACTTTTATGCGAAGAGGGGTACGTCAATTCTGTTGAAAGAAGCGGTTATTATGTATGCTACAAGGAAAGTGACAGTTTTTCTCCCGCCTCCGATTCCCGTCAGACATACATAAATACTGTCCGTGATATTCGGGAGCATGCAGAGGAGTCTTCGATGTTTCCTTTTTCGGTTTTTGCAAAAACCATGAGGCATGTACTTACTGAATACGGTGATACTATACTTATAAAAAGTCCGAATCCGGGAATTCCCGAGTTCAGAATGACGATATCAGATTATCTCGCCAGATCTCGCGGTATAGCAGTATCGGCAGAGCAGATAATCATAGGGTCAGGTGCCGAATACCTTTACGGTCTCATAGTGCAGCTTCTCGGGCGTGACCGCATATACGGAATCGAGAAACCGTCCTACGAAAAAATCGAACAGGTTTACAGAGCAAATGATGTCGACCTGCGGCTTTTGTCTCTCGGTAATGACGGTATCCTGAGCCGCGAACTTACAGCCACAGATGCAGATATCATACATATAACACCATACCGAAGCTATCCATCCGGTGTAACGGCAAGTGCATCCAAACGTCGTGAATATATAAGATGGGCTGAAGACAGAGCAGGCAGGTATATCGTTGAGGATGATTTTGAATCTGAATTTACACCCTCTAAAAAACCGGATGAAACAGTATTTTCGCTTTCCGGAAGAGACAATGTAATTTATATCAATACCTTTTCAAAAACAATCGCCCCGTCTATAAGAACGGGATATATGGTTCTTCCGAAATCACTGCTTCCGGTATATGAAAAACAGGCAGGATTCTACTCCTGCTCTGTTCCTACATTTGATCAGTATGTACTTACCGAATTCATTTCAGGCGGTGATTTTGAAAGGCATATAAACCGCGTGCGCCGCCACAACAGAAATCAGTAAACAAGCATTGCGCTATTTCCCTGCAGCGTTCCGGTGTGATCATTACAGCCTCTTATGTTTTTCTTTCAGTCATGATTCTTGAAATAGATAAAAGAAACAACATATGGAATCAGTACCATTAAAATTATGATTGGAATCATGAGAATTGATTTCTTAAGCAATGCTGCTGCTATAATCAGTATTCCGCCAATGACAAAACAATACCCGGCAATTCTGTTGGTATAGTTCCAGTTCTCCTCATCATTCAAAGTCCACGGACATCTGAAACCAAATGTATAATTGGTTTTATTCTTAGGCAGATAATTGCCCAGGGCTATAAATATAATTCCCAGGAAAACACCCGCAATTGTACCGATATTGATCACATAACCCAATGCATATCCGTAGCAGGAAAACATGACCATAATACTGCAGACAGGAATGATCCATATCACCACTCCGAATGCTTTAACACTGATGTTTTTGTTTTTAGGGTCAAGCATAGTACCGCATAAACAAAGCAGCTGACAGATCAGGAGTATCGCAGGAATGCCAAAAACCGTAAACTCTTTTCCTGACCATCCGTTCGGCTGGTTATTCATATCAAAATGAGTAGCTATCTGATCCGGCAGTTTATCCCATAACAGCAGTCCGACCGCAACCGGCAGTAATGTAATTATGATGGAAATAATAATATTCCATTTATTTTTTTTCAGCATGATCCTCACCTCTTAATTCCTGCATCCAGCAAATTATCTCCTCAAGAACTGACGCATTTAACTCGTAGAAAATATACTTTCCGTCCCGTGTGTCTTTTACAAGATCCGCATCTTTGAGCACTGACAGATGCCGTGAAATCGCCGCAAAGCTTGTATCGAAACAAGCCTCGATTTCACCTGCACTCATTTTCTTTGCACGAAGCATTCTTAATATTTCACGTCTTGTCGGATCAGCCAGTGCTTTCATCGTGTCCTGCAGTCCCATCACATCTCCTCATTTTACAATTAACTTAAATGTTAAATGTATTATAAGCTTCATAATATCAGACTGTCAACAGAAAGATCCCTTTTAAATGATTCTGTATAACTGAACCGCTTAATCTCCTGTTATTTCTTTTTTGAAATTCCCAGAACACACCATCGAAGTATCGGTATCTCCTGGATAACCCGATTGAGGATATACGGTCCTGCAAAGGCCGCTGCACATAACACGATTCGTCTTTTCGACAATCTCTGCATTACAGCTTCATGTGAAAGGCAAAAATAACCAAGATAAAATCCCAGCCCATATATTCCGAATCTGTAGACAGTTATGACCGGAACATTTAAAATCTGCGAAGCTCCCCATATTGCAGCAGTCATCAGAATCACTTCCTTTTGCAACTGTTTTTAACATTTTATCTGCAAAAGCTTGTGATATCTACCAATTCCGCTTAACATTTTTTATACTCAGATGTAATAAAAAAGTGCCGTAAAAAATCAATTCTTCAATTCCCTCTGCCTGACCAGGTTTGATACTATGATCACTACAGACAGTTTCTATACCATAGCGGAATTCGGAAAACCTGCTTCCTCTTGATTTTGAAAACATTTCAAATTACAATTATATTGATGAGCATTTCCATGGTCTTTATTATGGTTCTGAAAATAAATATTTCGTCGTGATGCCTTCGTAACCGCAATCTCGATCAGGACATCTTGAATTAAATAAACACTCTGTGGGAGAAAATGAAGATATACTAATGTGAAATTAATAACAACTCAAAAAATATTCGGGGTGTTATTTTTAAAACATATAGTATGAAAAGGAACAGATATGGACAGAAAAATTCTTATCAATGGAAAAATTTATACTGAAGACATCCGTAAAGGATTAAAAAGCAAAATAGTAATTATATCAAAAGAAAGTGAGGGTGTAATGTAATGAATCGGAAAATCCTAATCAACGGAAAGATCTACACAGAAGACACACGCAAACCATGGGCAGAGGCTGTTGCCATAGATGGCAATATCTTTGTTGCGGTGGGTACAAATGATGAGGTCATCAAGTATGCCAAATTCAATTTCGGTGAGTATGAGACAGTAGACCTGTTAGGCAAGACCGTGCTTCCCGGTATTGTTAACGGACATACACATCCGTCAGCAATTGTCAAGGGATCCTGGGCAATATACGGACCGGATGCTACTGATAAGGAAGAGCTGTATAAAAATATCCGGGAAGCCTTAGTAAAGTATCCAAAGGAAGATAAACCATACTTCGTATATAACGGCTATCATGCAGATACTTTCAACGGCGAAGGAATACCTTTAAAGGAACTGGATGAGCTGATTCCGGACCGCCCTGCACGTATCAACGATGATTCCGGCCATGGCTGTACCTACAACAGCGTAGCACTTAATATGCTCAAGGACGAAAATGGTATCCCCCATTCTGTATCCCCTATTTCCGGACAGACATTCTTTAAAGATGAAAATGGCGAATATACCGGTAAAGCATTCCAGACTTTCAATGACGGAGATATCGGTGTATTTGAAGCTATCGGATGGTTTCCGCCAAAGGCAATGACCGATGAATTTGCCGAACCGATCCATAATATCATGCGTCACTATGGCTACATTTCTTATATGGATGCCATAACTCAGACAGAAGGAGATCTTGCATATATCTCTCAGCTGGATAAAGAAGGACGCCTTTATTTCTACTATGAGGGTACATCTATTCTGAATAATATAAAAAATATTGATGAAGCCATTGCTACTGCACGTGACTGGCAGAAAAAATACGAATCAGAACACGTTCGTGTCCGCATAATCAAATTCTTCTGTGACGGCTCCAATGAAGCAGGAGATGTCCTCAGCCTTCAGCCATTTGCCAACGATCCTGAGGGTAAGAATTACGGACATTGCAACTTCGAAATGGAGGATATGCGTGACGTAATTGTGCGCCTCAACAAAGAGCGCCTTGATCTGCATGTTCATATCGTTTGTGACGGAACACTTCGCCGTATGCTGGACGCAGTAGAGGCAGCTCAGAACATCTGCGGAGATGACTGGTGCATCCGTGTGACGATAGCTCACCTTGAAACCATGCATCCGGATGATGCCAAGCGCTTTAAGAAACTTGGAGTTTATGCCGATATGACACCGCATTGGTTTGGTGTAGGATCACCTGCATCTCTTCTGTTCCTTGGTAAGGAACGTTGGGATAAATGCTATGACTTCTCTCAGTTCAAGAAAGATGATGTGGATTACGGCTTTTCAGATGATAATATGAACCCTTTTGGAAAGCCGAGAATTACGCCTTTCCTTGGTATAGAGATTGCCAAAACCGGTATAGAACCGGGAATCGGACCATATCCTGCACTCGACACAAAGAAATATCCTAACGGAAGGCTGCCGGAAGAGGCAAAATTTACGGTAGAGGAATCTATACACGCATTTACATGGAAGAATGCCAACCGTATGCGCTTGCTTGATAAGCTTGGTTCTATCGAAGTCGGCAAACGTGCCTGCCTCGTAGTTCTTGACAAGGATATCTTTACAATTCCCGACAATGAGCTTCATACCATCGAGCCTGTATGCACATATTTCGATGGTCAGGAGCTGCATATTGCCAATCCGCTTGATAAGTAATTCGATATTATAAATACTGCAGATTATTATATAATTCAATTATAGGAAAACCAATTTATATCAAAAGAAAGGAGCCCTAACAATGAATAACATACTAGTTCTTGGAAATATAATAACATTGGACAAAAAGAAACCTTTTGCAAAAGCTGCATTAGTCAAAGATGGTGTTTTTGCATATATTGGTGATGCTGAAGAAGCAAAGAGTCTTGCCGGGGGCGATGCAAAGGTTCTGGATTACGGAGAGAATTTCATCTATCCCGGATTTCTGGAGTCTCATTCGCATGGATTACTTGGAGGTTACCGCTCCATAGGGCAGGCCGCTCTGGGTCTCATTTATCCGCCTGATTATGCCAAATACAGTGAGGCTATAAAAGCATTTATCGCAAAAAATCCTGACCGGGATATATATCTCGCTGCCGGATGGGAGGAAAATGAAGAATATGTCTCAAAAACATATCTTGATGAAATCTGTCCGGATAAGCCCCTTATCATGAATACCGGCGGCGGACACTCATGTCTGCTGAATACAAAAGCTCTGGAATGGGCAGGAATAGATGCCGAATACGCAAAGAAGATAGGTTATGATCAGGTTCATGTTGATGAAAACGGTGAACCGGATGGTTATATCTGCGAGACTCCGGCTATTCAGCTCATCGGCCGCATTCCTATCGTTTTTGAAGATGCAAAGTCCTATCTGCTGGAATGGCAGAGGATACTTCTTGAAAAAGGTTTTACCGCTGTGGCTGATGCAGGTGCTGAGCTCTTCTACAAGGATGTCTCCAGAGCTTATCATGAGTTGGAGGAAGAATGTAAGCTTAAGCTTCGTACCTATTCATATCTGATGGTACCCGATAACCCGGATGATCCGACCGCAGAAGTAAAGCGTATCGCCCATGATCGCGCAAAGTACAGCGGAGAATACTATCATGTAATTGGAGTAAAGGCATTCCTTGACGGAGTCACAGAAGCTCATACCGGATGGGTGATCGATGACTACTTAGACAAGCCCGGATATCACGGTCTGGAACGCTTCAATGATCATGACAAGATGGTTGAGCTTATCACTGCTGCGGATGCAGAAGGTCTTTCAGTTCATGTTCATTCCGAAGGCGACGGTGCTACGCGCTTCATGCTCGGATGTATTGAGGATGCCGAAAAAATCACAGGCGATATGGATCAGAGGAATGTTCTGGCACATCTGCACTTTGTCACTCCCGAGGAGTTTTCTCAGATGGCTGACACAAAATCCATCCCGGCAGTTGCTCCGTTATGGACAGCCAAGGCTGAAGGAGAATATGATAATGAGGTAAGCTATGTAGGTCAGGAAATGGCAGACAGCGCCTTCCCTATCAAGTCTTTCTTTGACGCAGGAGCTGATGTGGTCTTCCACTCCGATTATCCGATCTCACCGATTCTGGATGTAAAGAGAAGCGTCTATATGGCTGAAACCCGTTCGATTCCGGAGCCTGAATTCGGCGGTCTTGCTACACAGCGCAATGCCAGGGAGGCAATTACACGCGAGCAGTCTCTGCGTGCCATGACGATAAATGTTGCCCGTGCATGGAAACAGGAAAACCGTATGGGCACCATCGAATTCGGTAAGCTTGCCAACATGTCCGTATTTGACTGTGATTTCCTTCATGATGATATCGATAAGGTGGCAAACGCAAAGGTTGTCGCTACGATCGTCGACGGCGAGGAAGTTTATAAAGCATAATCATGAAAAAGTAACTATAAAAAGCGGCCTGCTTTCGCAGACCGCTTATTAGTTTAATAATTATGCCTTGTATACTTCTTCGCCTCTGAATACTGTTATCAGCGGTTCAACTTCATGAATTGTCTCAGTTGGAATCTCGTAGAGGTTTTTATCAAGCACTACCATATCTGCTGACTTTCCAACCTCTATGGAACCTGCTACATTTTCCCATGAACACTGCTTTGCACCGTTGATGGTATAACCTGTAAGAAGCTGATCCAGTGTAAGCTTCTCAGCCGGGTCATCAACCCACTTCTCATCCATCTCGCCGACTGAAAGACGTCTCATACCTATTTCAATTCCTACGAACGGTTTCATCATGGCATCGCCTGCAAGACTTGGAAGTACTGTGACATCAGATGAGAATGCAATGGGTGCTCCTGCCTTCCAGTAAGAATTGTATCTGTAGTTGCGGCTTCCTTCCGGAAGAACAGTAAAATCGCTTGAATTGTAGTAATCTTCATTGAATCCTACCCAGAACGGTGTAAGATTCAGGAATAAATTGTGCTTTCCAAGCTCAGGAATATAATCATCCACCATTAACTGTACATGAGCCATCACGAATTTCACCTTAAGCTCGATGCCGTCTTCTTCCATCTTCTTCAGTGTATCGATAATGAGTTTTGAGGTTCTGTCACCTACAACATGCATATGAACGTCGAATCCGGCTTCATTGGCATCTTTGAACAGTTTGTAAAGATCATCCATCTCCAGCTGGCATCCGCCCTGTCCGGTCTTTCCGTTGGTGTATGGCTTTGTAAGTGCTGCTGATGCTTCTGTAGCTGTTCCGTCCATGAATATCTTGATGGTATCGATCGAAATCAGATCGGATTCGTATTTTGCCTTATATTCATATGTCTTCTTCACAGCATCCTTTGCTCGGTCGGGAAGGAAAACGCAATAGCTTACGGATACACGGTTCTTAAGTTTTCCTTCGTTCTCAATCTTCTTAAGTGAGTCGAGGAATTTTTCATCATCAATTAACATGCCTGAATCATATGCGCCCGTAATACCTCTGGAAATATTGTAATTTACTATTTCCATGATATTATCTGCTATATCTTCATAAGGAACGGTTTTTACTGCCTGCTGCGCTCCTATCTGTGTGAATTCTGCGCCAAGTCCTGTAGGCTCACCGTTTTCATCTCTCTGATAGTATACGAAATTAGGAACCGGATCCGGAGTGTCCCTGGTGACATTCAATACTTCCAGAAGCTTTGAGTTTCCTGTAAAGGAATGTGCGCCATAATCTATTACCAGAAACGGTTTATCGCTGCAGATCTTATCCAGATCATACCTTGTCAATGTTCTTCCCCAGTCTTCTTTCTTGCCTGCCATACCTTTATAGCATGTAAAGTCAGGATTTGCCTTAACAAATTCATCTAACTGAGCGAGTGCATCTTCAATCTTTTTCGTAACTATAAAGGGCATGGGATTGGCATGCTTGCCAGCTGTTGTACATGGCAGGTTCCAGTGCTGATGTGAATCAATAAGGCCCGGAATTACAAATTTGCCTCCGAGATCTATAACTTCATCTTCATCTTTGACTGTATATCCTTCAGCCTTTCCGACAAAAGTAAATTTGCCATCATCAATTACTACGGTATCCGCCTGCGGATTCCTTGGATCTTCTGTGTGGATTACTGCGTTTGTATAAATCTTACTCATTTCTTCCTCCTGTGTTTGCTTGCAAATACATTTGTTCATAAACTCTATAAACAATAGCAACTTATATAATTAATGAATGCTCATCAACTGCCTGATTTTCAGTCAGTAGATGATCTGTATAAATA
>JAUNOA010000018.1 GCA_030531245.1 Lachnospiraceae bacterium | reverse complement strand
GAACCGTCCCCGTTGACACACTGACAATTAGAACCGTCCCCGTTGACACACATTTACAAGCCTACTTTACCCGGGATGATTCATATATTTCCCTGAAATGTTCCACGATGAATTCCTGCGCGGGCTGAGAGTATATCACCTGAGGAAAACGCCGTCCCTGATACAGCCGTATACGCTGATACAGCCCGATCTTTTCACCGTCAGGGGTTGGTACGGCAACATTGGCCATATACTCCGTATCATATTTCATATTGATATAACCATGATCCTTCAGCCAGTTTCCGACCATCTGAGGAGTAAGCACCTTAACATTGTCGCGCGCAACCGGAGCATAAATCCGGGCCAGAAGATTTTTGATTCCCATATCCTGTTCATATCTGAACTGTCCGAGAATCTCAAAAGGAAAAGGACTTCGGTTTTTACTGACCAGATTGCCGCTGTCGATTTCATTCAGAATGCTAAGGATAAAATACATATTTCTGATAATTTGCGGATCATTCAGAAAATCATCCCATCCTTTACCGGACTGCGGTAATTTTCCCTCGGTGATGCTTTTTGCAAAAGCAATAGCCTCAGTCAGTTTCTGAGTTTCTATTATCATAATCCTCCTGTCCGGCATACAAAAGAGAATCCCCCTAAATCATATCCTGTGAGGCGGAATTTCACAACCTCAATTTCGGCAGACGGCGAAGAAATATCGCATGCTTCATAGAATGGTTCCATGAGAATTTACAATTATTTCACACTTACTGTCAGAAATTATAGTATAATACAATCGTTTATAGAATGTCATAACACCGCCGGTTCGGGATAATACCGACTGCGGCGGAAATCATCCATATAAGGAGGAAACTACTATGGGAATCATCAAAGCAGCAGTTAGTGCAATCGGCGGAGCACTGGGAGACCAGTGGCTGGAAGTCCTTGAAGCAGGTGATATGGGCGGCAGTACCGTTTTTACATCCGGAGTTCCTGTAAGACAGGGAGGATCAAATATAAAAGGTACTGAAAAAACTGTAAGCAACGGTTCCATCATACATGTATATCCTAATCAGTTTATGATTCTTACCGACGGCGGCAAGGTTGTAGACTATACAGCAGAGGAAGGCTACTACAAAGTTGATAATTCCTCAATGCCTTCAATGTTCAACGGACAGTTCGGGGACAGCCTGAAGGAGACATTTGCACGTATCAAATACGGCGGAGTTCCATCAGGTGCACAGAGAGTATTCTTCATCAACACACAGGAAATCAAGGGTCAGAAGTTCGGAACGAAAAATCCGATCAACTACTTTGATAATTTTTATAATGCAGAGCTTTTCCTGAGATGTCACGGAGATTATTCGGTAAAGGTTACCGACCCGCTGCTTTTCTATTCAGAGGTTATTCCGAAGAATGCCGACAAGGTTGAGTTCGAGGATATCAGCGAGCAGTATCTCTCAGAGTTCCTTGAGGCTTTACAGGCTTCAATCAACAGGATGAGTTCGGACGGTCAGAGAATTTCCTTTGTTACAAGCAAGGGACCGGAGCTCTCAAAATATATGTCTGAGTGCCTTGATGATGCATGGAAGACAAAGAGAGGCTTTGAGGTTTACAGCGTAGGTATCGCAAGCATCTCTTATGACGAGGAGAGCCAGAGACTCATCAACATGAGAAACCAGGGTGCTATGATGAGCGATGCTACAATCCGCGAAGGATATGTTCAGAGCGAGATCGCTCACGGCCTCGGACAGGCAGGTTCCAATCCGAACGGTGCAGGTACAGCATTTATGGGCATGGGTATGGGCATGAGCGCAGCCGGAGGTTTCATGGGCGCAGCAAGTGCAACCAATGCACAGCAGATGCAGGCGCAGGCAGCACAGCAGGCTCAGGCAGTTCAGCCGGCCCAGGCAGCAGGTACATGGACATGTTCATGCGGAGCAGTAAATGCAGGCAATTTCTGCAGCCAGTGCGGCAAGGCAAAACCACAGCCGGGTACATGGACATGTTCATGCGGAGCAGTAAATACAGGAAACTTCTGCACACAGTGCGGCAAGCCGAGACAGTAATCTGCCGGCAGACGGCAGAAAACGACTGCGCGGCCGGACAGAGTGCGGCGGCGTATCAGAAATTAAAAATAAAAAGGTGGATCTGAATGGATTTAATCCAATACAAGTGTCCGAATTGCGGCGGTCCTCTGAAATTCGACCCGAAGACCGGTACGCATACCTGCGAGTACTGCAGAGGCAGTTTTACGCAGGCGGAAATGGACAAGATAACCGATAGCAAGGAGCAGGCCGGAGACAATGCCGGGCCTGCTTCTTATACTTCTGATGCAGATCAGACTGGTGATGTGTCAGGATCAAAAGTATATACATGTCCCAGCTGCGGTGCGACAATAGTCACGGATGAGACGACAGCGGCGACATTCTGTTATTATTGTCATAACCCGATAGTACTTTCGGGACGGCTGTCCGGAGAAGACAAACCGGATTATGTCATTCCGTTCAAAATCTCCAGAGATAAAGCTCTTGAGATTTTTGAAAAATGGATCTCGAGAAAAAAGTATGTACCCAAGGCTTTTTATGATAAAAAACAGATCGAGAAATTTACAGGAGTATATTTTCCGTACCTGATGTATACCTGCAATGTAAGCGGCAATATCGATACGGATGCGATAAGGACCAAAGTCTATACCGACGGTGCATATGAGACTACGGAGAGAAGCAAATACCATGTTGTCCGCAGCGGAGATATGAAGGTGACGCATGTTTTCAGAAATGCTCTTAAAAAGGCAAACAAGGTTCTGGCGGACGGAGTGCTTCCTTTTGACTACAATGATGACGGGATGCAGCCGTTCAACATGAGTTATCTGTCCGGATTTTTTGCGGAAAAGCGTGACATCGAAAGCGGCGACATGCAGGACGAAATGCGTCAGGAAGTAAAGGACTATGCCGTAAGTCAGCTCAAGAGCGCGGTAGCTGAATACGGAGATATAAATGTAAACGAGGACAATATAACTGTAGATGGCGAGAAATGGGAATATGCGCTTATGCCGGTATGGACACTTACATACAATGACGGCGGAAGGATATACTATTTCTCGATAAACGGACAGACGGGCAAGACCATCGGAGAACTTCCGGTTGACAAGGGAAGACTTATCAGGACTTTCCTTTTGATATTCATACCGGTGTTCATCGCATTGCTGGCCCTGTTCTATTTTGTATTCTGACGGGGAGGTACGCATGAAAAAACTGTTATTGTTAATGATAAGCGCAGTGCTCATGGTACTCATCGGGACCACGTCAGCATTTGCAGGCACAGAGAAAAGGGTTTATGACTATGCCGGAATTCTGTCACAGGATGAGGCTGCGCAGCTGAATGAGGAGCTTGATGTGGTTTCGCAGGAAATGGACATGGATATCGTTGCCCTGACTTCGGACTACAAGGACGGAAAGACGCTTCGTCAGTATGCGGATGATTTTTACGATTATAACGGATTCGGATTCGGTGAAGATAAAAGGGGAGTTGTGATCTTCATTGATATGGAAGACCGCACAGTTTATTTAGGTACAACGGGGCAGGCGATAAACTATTTTACGGATGCCCGTATTTATAACATGACCGACGGTGATGATACATTGTATGAGTATCTGTCAGACGGTGATTACAAGGCCGCGATTGAGAGATGTGCCGCGAGACTTCTTGATTATTATCGTCAGGGGATCGAGGCGGATCAGCACACTGTTATAGAGACGGAAGCGGAATCACCGGTAAAGAGACTGACTTTATTTGAAATCATCATAGCGGTATTGATTCCGGGAATCATCGGACTGCTTGTGATTAAGAATATTAAAGATGAATATGCGATGAAGAAAGAAAAATCTCAGTCGCAGAATTTCAGACTTGCATATCAGGCTACCTGTGCATTTGCATTTGCGGCAGCCGGAGATGATCTGCTGGACCGTCAGGTAACAAGACGTATCATACCGATAGCTACAGGAAACAAGAGTTCGGGTTCCCATGGACAGAGCACGATACATATGGGAGGTTCGGGTACATTCCATGGCGGAGGTGGCGGCGGAAGGCACTTCTGATACTCCTGTGATATAATAAACAGCCGGAAGTATTCACATCGTATATAAAGCATCAGCAAAGAAAGGACATAATATGATTTATTACAACAGCACAAGAGGCGGAGAAAAAAATATAACGGCATCTCAGGCGATTCTCAAAGGCCTCGCATGTGACGGAGGACTGTTCATGCCGGACCGCATTCCGGAATTTGATTTTAATGTTAAAGACCTCTGCGGAAAAACATATCAGGAGATCGCGTATGAGGTTATGAAACTGTATCTGACGGATTATACGAAGGAAGAACTGTGTGAGTGCATCGCGGGTGCATACGATGAAAAATTCGACACGGAGGAGATAGCACCGATCACGTATGCCGACGGAGCATATTATCTTGAGTTGTATCACGGAGCAACCATTGCTTTCAAGGATATGGCACTCTCAATACTGCCGCATCTTATGACCGTTGCAGCAAAGAAAAACAATGTCAGCGATAAGATCATAATACTCACTGCAACGAGCGGTGATACGGGAAAAGCCGCGATGGCAGGATTTGCCGATGTACCGGGAACAGGCATCATAGTATTTTTCCCGAAGGGCGGAGTCAGTCACATCCAGCAGCTGCAGATGACTACACAGCGCGGAGCCAATGTGACCGCAGTCGCAATCCACGGAAACTTTGACGATGCACAGACCGGAGTAAAGAAAATATTCGGTGACGCGGAGTTTGCCGAAGAACTCAGAAAAAAAGGTGTCAGACTCTCAAGCGCCAATTCAATCAATATCGGCCGCCTGGTTCCGCAGATAGTTTACTATGTTTATTCATATGTAAAGCTTCTCGAATGCGGCAGGATCGGTGAAAACGGTAAAATCAACATCAGTGTTCCCACGGGAAATTTCGGAAATATACTGGCGGCATACATGGCAAAGTGCATGGGTCTGCCTGTTGACAGACTTATCTGCGCATCCAATGACAACAAGGTTCTGTATGATTTCTTCGAGACGGGTGTTTATGACAAAAACCGTGAATTCGTGCTTACGGATTCCCCGTCGATGGACATCCTCGTTTCAAGCAATCTAGAGAGACTTATATACTTAAGTTCCGGCTGTGATGCACAGTGCAATTCAAGGCTGATGGAAAGTCTTTCCCGGACAGGTGAATATGAAGTATCCTCATCCATGAAAGATTATATGAGGGATTTCGCAGGCGGATATGCAGATGAGGAACGAGTCCATAAAAAAATCAAAGATCTGTACGACAGGACCGGGTATGTAATCGATACCCATACCGGAGTGGCCGCTGCAGTATACGAAGATTACAGGAACCGCACAAAAGATGATAAGGTTACCGTTATAGCTTCCACGGCAAGTCCGTATAAGTTCTCAAAGGCTGTTGTCGGGGCTATCACAGGACAGGCGGAAGGCGATGATTTCGAAATCATTGACAGACTTTCGGAGATAAGCAACACATCCGTTCCGAATGCCGTAAAAGAGCTTAAGACTCTCGAGGTAAGGCATAAAGCGGAATGTGAAAAAGATAATATGAAAGAGACAGTTCGTCAGGCTATAGATTGGATAAGCTGAAAATACAATACAGAATATTGATTATCACGGGAGTATTCCTCATTGCGCTGGTCGTTTTCTTTGTCCTCAGACAGAAAGAATCCGTCCTGCAAGATGAGGTTTATTCTACTACACTTGAAGAATCCAGACTCCCGGTTATCTGGGTCGATATGCTGGATAATAAGATGAACTGTATGAGGGGACATACCAGTCCTGTCAGTTATGAGGAAACAGCGGATACCCTTACGCTTCTTCCGGATAACAGAAGACTCGCACTTTATGCGGAAAGCAATGATGTAAACATACTGAACGCCGAATATGAAATCAGAAATGCGGATCTTACCGGTCTTATCGATAAGGCCGAGATCACGGAGACTGCACGTGATGAATCCGGAATCAGGATGTATATACAGCTTCCGAATCTTATCGTGAAAAACAAAGAGTACAGACTTGATGTATGTCTGCATACGCAGGAAGCGGGAGAAGTGCATTATTATACCAGACTCCTCCAGAGCGGGGAAGATGAGCTGGCGGCAAGTATGATCGCCCTTGTAAAAGATTTTTCGGCACGAAATTTCAATTACGATGATGCGGTGGAGAACACGACTTATGTCGAGACCGACGGAAGTGCGGATGATTCAACTCTGGAGTACACCAACCTCAAGTCGACATTTAACAATCTTGCATATAACGGACTTAAACTCATACCTGATGACAACAAGGATATGAGGTTCTGCTTTTTTGACGGAAATACCGGGGAGGTGCATCTCGACTACACCGCACGCAGGGAACTTCAGGATAATGATACTGAAATATTTGAAATATCCGAGACATACACGATGCGTATGGGACTCAGCAGACTCTATATGCTTAATTTCTCAAGAAATATCCGTGAGGTTTATACCGGGATCGGTAAGGTCTCAGGCAAGAGGATCAATCTGGGAATCAACAAGGAAGAAGACCTGGAGAGTATGAGGACTCCTGACGGAAAGAGAGTGTATTTCCTTGCAACCAGGGATCTGTGGTGCTTCAACAGTGAAAAGAAAACTGTTGAAAATATCTTTTCTTTCAGAAGCAATGACGGCAATGACATGACGGACGGTTACCGCAGGCACAATATTCATCTTATTAAAAGTGATGAGACCGGGAATCTGACGTTTCTGCTGTACGGATACATGAACAGAGGTGCACATGAGGGTGAGACCGGAATGGCACTGATGAATTACGATACCGAAAGTGATACTGTTACAGAGGTGTTTTTCCTTCCGATAGAGAGAACCTTTGAAAGTATTGAGAAAGATGTAAAGGAGTTTGCGTATTTGAGCGATGAGAATATCCTTTATATCAAAATCGACGGCAATTTCTATGGCATAGATACCAAGGACGCAAGTCATATTGTGCTGGCTGAGGGTCTGCTTGACGGAAACTATCAGATAAACAAAAACATGCAGAAGCTTGCATGGCAGGAGGATAATGACAGGCTCGGATCGGAAATCATCAATGTCCTGGATCTGGATTCCGGTAAGAAGCAGGAAATCCGTGCAGACAGCGGGATGGTGCTGAAGGCCGAGGGATTTATAGGACGTGACATAGTAATCAGTATACACGATAAAAGCAATGTAAGCAGAGTCAACGGTATAGTCAGAAGCATACCCGCCAGTGCAGTTGAAATCATGGATGATAATCTCAATGTCATGAAGCGTTATGACAGAGAGGGAGAGTATATCGGACAGATCAGTGTTCATGACGGACGTATAAATATGACTCTTTTGACCAAAAACGAAGCGGGTGATTTTACTGAGGCAGGAGAGGATACTATCGCAAGCAGTACAGAAGTTCCCGAAAGAAATGAAGATACAGGAACTTATATGGATGATTTCAAACTTCGTGTCTGCTATGTTCAGATCGGCGAAGATGTCAAAGGCCGCGGGGTAAAGGTTGCGGCTTCGACCACTATAGTCAGTGACGGAACGATGGTAACGGGAATAAAACTCGGTACGGATAACAGATTTTACGCATATGGCGATAATGAACTTAAGTGCGTGACCGACGAAGTAAGTAAAGCTATTGATACGGCATACAATAACATGGGCAGTGTTCGCTATAACGGGTCGACTTTCTATTGCAGACCGGCGATGGTTACGACGCGTATCATAGACGGAGTTGAAGAAGTCAGTACGGATCTGCTTAAGGAAAGATCGAACGGTGAATTGTTTGATCTGTACGGAATCACACTTCGTGAGGCATTATACTTTGTAAGCAGAAAAATCCCGGTTCTGGCATATACGGACAGTGGAAGGGCCGTCGCTATTTATGCTTATGATAAAACCACGGTTTCGATGTTTGATCTTAACAAAAAGGAACGTGAGTATCATAATCAGGATGAAGCAGGTGAGATGTTTGCCAGAGGCGGAGGGGATTTTTCATGCAACTTTACCTCGGACTGATTATGTGTTATAATACAACAGTTTGAGTGGAAGGATTTTATGTCACAATATATAATGAAAGGCGGACTGCCGCTGACAGGAGAAGTAAATATCAGTGGTGCAAAGAATGCGGCACTAGGCATCATTGCCGGGGCAATTCTCACCGATGAAGACGTACATATTGACAATGTACCTGATGTTCGTGACACCAATATAATGCTTGAGGCCATGAAAGAACTGGGCGCAAGTGTTGAAAGAATTGACAGAAATACAGTCAGAATCAATACAAGCTCTATCAGAAACGCAGCTATCGATGACGATTATCTGCGTATGATGAGAGCTTCTTATTATTTTATAGGGGCACTTCTCGGAAAGCATCATGAGGCGGAAGTTCCTCTTCCCGGCGGATGTGTGATCGGTTCAAGACCTATAGATCAGCATGTCAAGGGATTCAGGGCTCTCGGTGCCAAAATCCATATCGAGAACGGTAATGTCATCGCAAAGGCTGACAGGCTTGTCGGTGATGAGATTTATCTTGATAAGGTTTCGGTAGGTGCGACGATCAATATCATGATGGCTGCGGTGCTTGCAGAGGGCAGGACCATTATAGGAAATGCAGCCAAGGAGCCGCATATCGTTGATATGGCAAACTTCCTGAACAGTATGGGAGCAAATATCCGCGGAGCAGGAACAGATGTCATCAGGATAAAGGGCGTGAATAAGCTGCATGGTACGGAGTACTCTATCATTCCTGATCAGATCGAGGCAGGTACTTTTATGTGTGCCGCAGCGATTACAAAAGGGGATGTTACAGTAAAAAATATAATTCCAAAGCATATGGAGTCTGTATCCGCAAAGCTGGAGGAAGTCGGATGCACTGTTATTGAGTATGACGATGCAATCAGAGTCATAGGCCCGGAGGTTATAAAACCTGCAAATATCATGACACTTCCGTATCCGGGATTTCCGACGGATATGCAGCCGCAGATTACGACACTGCTTGCACTCTCAAGCGGAACGAGTATGGTAGTCGAGAGTATATTTGACAGCAGATTCAAATATGTCGATGAACTGATTCGTATGGGAGCCGATATAAGAGTTGAAGGAAATATCGCAGTAGTCAACGGTATAAATGAATTCTCGCCTGCACAGATTACGGCACCGGATCTTCGTGCCGGAGCAGCACTTGTACTTGCAGGACTGGCTGCCGACGGAATCACCATAGTCAATGAAATCGAGTTCATTCAGAGAGGTTATGAGCATTTTGAGAAGAAACTTGCAGAGCTCGGTGCGACCATTGATATTGTGGATTCCGAACGTGAGGCAAAGAAATTTGCCATGAAGGTTGGATGAAAAAAAGACTTCGTGAACATTTGACATTGTTATTTGTGGCACTTGCACTTCTTATTGCAATTACGTTTAACGCCGTTGCGCATACAGGAGAGCAGGTGTTCTTTGTATATATTATTGATGTTGTAGTTATCGTCGTATGCGGGATCAGACTTTTCAAATGGCTCAGGAAGGAGGTTACTGAACCGATGGATGATCTGCGGGAATCCATCAAGGCAGTAGCAAACGGGAACTTTGACCGTATCCTGGACAGAGACAGTAACGACGAGATAGGAGAAGTTAGCCAGGAATTCGAAAACCTGAGGATCAAAATCAGGGATAATGTTGAGACACGGAATAAACTGGATCGTGAGAACCGCGAACTTATCGGCAACATTTCACATGATCTTAAGACACCGATCACGGCTATCAAGGGATATGCAGAGGGAATTCTGGACGGAGTCGTGACCACTCCGGAGCAGCAGAAGAAATATATCACGACGATATATAATAAGGCCGATGACATGGCCAGACTTATTGATGAGCTGACATACTATACCAAAATCGATACCAACAAGATACCGTATAAATTCGAAAAGGTTTCGCCGGTGGAATTTTTCTATGATTGTGTTGAAGATGTCGGACTCGATCTGGAGACAAAAGGAATCATCTTTACACACGAACAGCATGCCAGTCCGAATGATATAGTTATTGCGGATGTTGAACAGCTGGCGAAGGTTGTAAACAATATTGTCAATAATGCGGTCAAGTATATGGACAAGATACCTGGACGCATCAGGATATCTCTTTTGGATGAAGGTGACTTTGTCAAATTTGAGATTGAGGATAACGGGAAAGGAATGGAGGCATCGGAGCTGCCGAGAATTTTCGACAGGTTTTACCGGACGGATGCCTCAAGGAACTCGGGTACCGGAGGAAGCGGGATAGGACTTTCGATTTCCAAGAAGATCATTGAGGACCACGGAGGCAAAATCTGGGCATCCAGTAAGGTTGGAAAGGGTAGTAAATTTACCTTTATTTTAAGAAAATATCAGGAGGCAGAGCTGAGTGATGAGTAAGATTTTGATTGTTGAAGATGAAGAGAGTATCGCCGAACTGGAAAGGGACTATCTCAAAATTTCGGGTTTTGATGTGGAAATCTGCAATAACGGAGATGAGGGTCTGCTCAAGGCATTGAAAGAGGATTATGATTTGCTCGTTCTTGACATCATGCTTCCGGGAGCAGACGGATTTGAGATATGCAAGAGAGTGCGTGAGGAAAAGGATATACCGGTTATCGTAGTCAGCGCACGTAAGGATGATATTGATAAAATCCGTGCTCTGGGACTCGGTGCCGATGATTATATGACCAAGCCATTCTCACCGAGTGAGCTGGTGGCCAGAGTCAGGGCGCATATGTCAAGATTCAACAGACTGACCGGAGTGGGAAAGCAGGCTAATGATGTCATTGAGATCAGAGGACTTAAGATAGACCGTACTGCCAGAAAGGTATGGGTGGAAGGAGAGGAGAAGACCTTTACCGCAAAGGAATTTGATCTGTTGACTTTCCTTGCTATGCATCCGAATCATGTTTACAGTAAAGCGGATCTTTTCCGTGAAATCTGGGGCATGGAATCTTTGGGTGACGATGTGGCGACAGTCACAGTACATATCAAGAAAATCCGCGAGAAGCTGGATGATACAACCGCTGATCCGGATTATATAGAGACTATTTGGGGAGTAGGATACAGGTTTAAATAAGGTACTTTTTGCTTTTTTAGGAGGAGAGAAAATGCAAAGTCTGGAAAAATTACTGAAAAACAATCCATATCCCGGAAGGGGTATTGTAGTCGGGCGTAACAGAGTGTTTTATTTTATCATGGGACGTTCTGAAAACAGCAGAAACCGCATTTTTGTGAAGACAGAAGACGGAATCAGGACAGAGGCATTTGATATATCCAAAATGAAGGATCCGAGTCTTATTATTTATCACCCTGTCAGAAAAACCGATATGGGCCTGGTAATCACCAATGGGGATCAGACGGATACTATAGCTGAAAAGGGTGATTTCATAAATGCCCTGATGACAAGAGAATACGAACCGGATGCACCGAATTATACTCCGAGAATCAGCGCACTTCTTAAGGATGACGGGAGTTTCGATATATCCATACTTAAAGAAAAAAGCGGACGATGCGTTCGCGAATTTTTTCGTTATGAGGGATGTGAGGACGGAATAGGATATTTTATCAGTACATATACAGGGGACGGAAATCCTCTGCCGTCATTCTGCGGTGAACCTGTTGAGGTTGACATGCCGGATGCCGAAACCGTATGGGAATCACTGAACGAAGACAATAAGGTTTCGTTATATGCATATGACAGCGGAACAGTAAAACTGTTCAATAAGAATCTGGGAGACTGAAGGAGGACAGACATGAGAGCAATGGAACTTAAATACGGATGTAATCCAAATCAAAAGCCCGCAAGTATATATATGAAAAACGGTTCGGATCTTCCGATAACAGTATTGAACGGAAAACCGGGATATATCAATCTTCTTGATGCCCTGAACTCCTGGCAGCTGGTAAAAGAACTGAAGGAAGCCACAGGTATGCCATCCGCAGCAAGCTTTAAGCATGTTTCGCCGGCGGGGGCAGCGGTCGGTTATCCGTTGTCGGATACTGACAGGAAAATGTATTTTGTTGAAGAAGATGCGCCTCTTTCACCGCTGGCCTGCGCTTATATACGTGCCAGAGGAGCCGACAGACTGTGCTCTTTCGGGGACTGGGCCGCACTCAGTGATGTCTGTGACAGAGCGACGGCACTATATCTGTCAAAAGAAGTTTCAGATGGTATTATCGCGCCCGGATATACAGAAGAGGCGCTGGAGATTCTGAAAACCAAGAAAAAAGGAAATTATAATGTAGTAGAGATAGATCCGGATTATGTGCCGGAACCCAGGGAATGCAAGGATGTATTCGGCATCACTTTTGAACAGGGACATAATGATTTCAGGATAGACAGAGAACTGCTCAACAATATAGTTACAAAAAACAAAGAGCTCCCTGATGAAGCACTGACAGATATGATTATCTCGCTGATCACATTAAAATATACCCAGTCAAATTCGGTATGTTATGTTAAAGACGGAATGGCCATAGGAGTAGGGGCCGGACAGCAGTCAAGAATCCATTGTACAAGACTGGCAGGGCAGAAAGCGGACAACTGGTATCTGCGGAGAAATCCGAAGGTGCTGGAACTTGAATTTGCGGAAGGACTCAAAAGACCGGAACGTGACAACGCAATCGATATCTATATATCGGATGAGTATGAGGATATTTTATGTGAGGGAGAGTGGCAGAAGGTCTTCAGGAAAAAACCGGAGGTTTTGACAGCCGAAGATAAAAAGGCATGGATTGCCACTCAGTCCGGAGTGACAGTGGGCAGTGATGCGTTCTTTCCGTTTGGAGATAATATCGAGCGTGCGGCAAAGTCAGGAGTAAAATACGTGGCTGAACCCGGCGGATCTATCCGCGATGATAATGTTATAGAAACTGCGGATCGCTATGACATGGTTATGGCTTTTACAGGAATGCGGCTTTTCCATCATTAAAACACTTTACTTTAGTTAGCTAAAGTGATAACATGATAGCATGATATAACATGATAAAATCGAAAGGCTTCAGATATGATTGATGTATTGACCAATGAAGAAAAAATCGGATTTGCTTTAAGACAGCTGTACAGTCAGAAGGGTTACAGACATTACAGTATGAGTAAATTCGAGGAATACGATTTTTACGCCCGCAATAAGAGCTTTCTGGTGTCGGACGCAGTAATTACTTTTACGGATACCAACGGGAAGCTGATGGCATTAAAGCCTGATGTGACACTCTCCATAGTCAAGGGCAGCAGACTGAGTGATGAACCTCTTTATAAGGTTTATTACAATGAGAATGTTTACAGAGTTTCCAGTCTGTCTCACCGCTTCAGTGAGATCACTCAGACCGGGCTTGAATGTATCGGACAGGTAGATGATGAGTGCAGGGCCGAAGTCCTTTCTCTGGCAGCTGCAAGTCTCAGATATATTTCACCGGAGAGCATTCTTTCGATTTCCCATCTGGATATTCTTTCAGGGTTCGTAAAAGCTATGGGTTTGGAAGATGACGAAGAAAGAGCGGTTTTGAAATGTATTGCGGATAAAAACCTGAGCGGCATTTCAGAAATATCAGACAATGAAAATGCTGACAGATTAAAGGAACTTATTTCCACAAGCGGAAAGCCTTCGGAGGTTTTCCCGAAGCTCAGGCAGCTCGGATGCAGCGATGAATATTTCCGGCAGCTTGAAAAACTTATCGGTGATCTGGAGAAAAACGGTTACGGAGATATGGTTAATATAGATTTCTCTATAGTGAATGACCAGACATATTATAACGGTATTGTTTTCAGGGGTTTTGTCAGCGGCATTCCGTTCCGTGTGCTGGCAGGCGGTCAGTATGACGGGTTGCTTAAAAAAATGGGAAGAGATGATTCGGCTATAGGATTTGCGGTATATCTGGATATGCTGGATTATCTGCCAAAAGAAAAAATCGGTTTAAATATTGAAACAGGTGAGGAAACGGTATGAAACAGATGCTCAATATAGCCCTTCCCAAAGGGCGCCTGGGAGAAAAGGTTTACGGAATGTTTGCCGAAGCCGGTTTTGAATGTCCCGAAGCTCTTGAAGAAAGCAGGAAGCTCTTTTTTGAAAATGAAGAAACCGGAGTCAGATACTTCTGGGTCAAGCCGTCAGATGTAACGGTATATGTGGAACGTGGTGCCTGTGACATAGGTGTTGCGGGAAAAGATATTATAATGGAAAACGAACCGGATGTTTACGAGTTGTATGATCTGAAGGCTGGATGCTGCAGGATGTCCGAATCAGCCCTTAATGATTATGTGGAGGACTGCACAAGGACGCTCAGGGTAGCCACTAAATTCCCCAATATTGCAACAAAGTATTATTCTCAGTTCGGAAGAGATGTGGACATAATCAAACTGAACGGCTCAATAGAGCTTGCACCTATAGTCGGGCTGTCTGATGTTATAGTAGATATAACGGAAACCGGAACCACACTCAGAGAGAATAATATGAGGGAGTTCCGCGTGATTGCGAATCTCAGCGCAAGACTGATTGCCAACAAGGCAAATTACGAATTTAAAAAGGAAATGATAGAAAACGTCAGGAAGAAGCTGGAAATGCTCAGTGAAAACAAGGCCTGAAACGAAATGTTGAATGATAATGATATTCGGAGACTGATATGATTAGTGTATTAAAATACGGAGAAGTGGAAAACAGCAGAATCTTTTCACGAATGGTACCGGAGCAGGATGTATCATCCATAGTCAGAGAAATAATAAATGATGTATCCGAAAACGGTGACGCGGCTCTTTTCAGATATGAGGAACAGTTCGATAAAGTCAGGCTGAACAGTCTGGAGGTCAGCAAAGAAGAGATGCTTGAAGCCCGCGGCAGCATTGCTCCGGGACTCTATGAAGTGATAAAAGAAGCTGCGGGCAATATCAGAGAATTTCACAGCCATCAGCTTAATAACGGATTTATTCTGGACAAGCCGGAAGGGATAGTGACGGGGCAGAGAGTACTCCCGATAGAAAAGGTCGGAATATATGTTCCGGGAGGTACAGCGGCATATCCTTCAACGGTTCTCATGAACGCAATACCTGCAAACATTGCCGGATGCAGTGAAATAATTATGGTGACTCCTCCCGGTAAGGACGGAAAGATATCTCCGGCGCTTCTTGCGGCGGCGGAAATTGCAGGAGTGTCGAGAGTGTTTAAGATAGGCGGAGCCCAGGCCGTTGCTGCTTTGGCATACGGAACCGGGAGTGTTCCGAAAGTCGATAAAATAGTCGGGCCGGGTAATGTATTTGTAGCAGAGGCAAAGCGCCAGGTCTTTGGCAGAGTAGCAATCGATATGATAGCAGGTCCGTCGGAGATACTTATAGTTGCTGATGGTACATGTAATCCCGCATATGTGGCGGCAGATCTCCTTTCTCAGGCAGAGCATGACAGAAATGCATCGGCTGTTCTGATAACGGACAGTTCCGAACTTGCCTTTAATGTCAGTGACGAACTGGAAAAACAGCTGTCAGAGCTTGAAAGAGAAGAAATAGCCAGGGTATCAATAGATGTAAACGGAAAAATCATAATAACCGATGACATTGACACGGCGATAGAAATCGCCAATGAGATCGCTCCCGAGCATCTGGAACTTTGCATGGATGATCCTTTTGCGTATCTGGGGAAAGTAAAAAATGCAGGATCTGTTTTTCTGGGGAAATACTGTCCTGAAGCTTTAGGCGATTATTTCTGCGGAGCAAATCATACACTTCCGACAGGAGGGACTGCAAGGTTTTCAAGTCCGCTTTCCGTAGAGGATTTTGTTAAAAGAACACAGTATACATACTATACCCGTGAGGCATTTTCAAGGGATGCGGAAAAAATAGGAATATTTGCCTCTGCGGAGGGACTTACGGGTCATGGTAAAAGCGCATTGATTCGTGTGAATAAAAAGACTGAATCAGGAGAAACAAAATGAGCAGATTTTTCAGCGGTAAGTACAGTGAACTTGAAGCCTATACTCCCGGAGAACAGCCTCAGGATAGAAAATATCTGAAGCTGAATACAAACGAAAGTCCTTTTCCCACTTCTCCGAAGGCGATGAAAACGGTGGAAAATGTCAGACCGCTGCAGCTGTACAGCGATCCGCAGTGCGGGATAATAAGAGACAAGCTTGCGGAGGTATACGGAGTTGACCGGGATGAAATTATAGCCGTAAACGGTTCGGATGAGCTTCTGAATTTTACAATTATGGCTTTTGCAGACGAAGAGCATCCGCTGGCATTTCCGGATATAACCTATGGCTTTTATCCGGTATTTGCAGCACTTAATCATGTTCCCTTTGAGGAGATACCTCTTACTGAGGATTTTAAGATTAATGTTGATGATTATAAGGGAATAAATAAAAATATCATCATTGCAAATCCGAATGCACCGACAGGTATCGCACTGCCGCTTTCCGATATCGAAACTATACTGAAGACCAATCCTGACAATGTGATTCTGATTGATGAAGCTTATGTGGACTTCGGGGCGGAATCTGCGGTAGGACTTATTCATAAATATGATAATCTGATTGTTGCACAGACGTTTTCCAAATCCAGATCTTTTGCCGGTGCAAGACTCGGAATGGGATTTGCATGCAGGGAACTGATAAACGATCTGAATACAATCCGGTTTTCCACCAATCCTTATAATGTCAATTCCTGCAGTATGTATCTGGGAACGGCAATTCTGGATGATGAGGAATATACTAAAGCCAATTGCCTTGAGATTATAAAAAACCGCGAATATACTGTGCAGCAGCTGCGGGAGATGGGGTTTGAAGTTACGGACTCATCGGCCAATTTTATTTTTGCAAGGACTCCGGATATGGACGGAGGTGAGCTGTACCGGAAACTGAAGGATGAAGGAGTTCTGGTGAGACATTTTTTCAAGAAGGAAAGAATCTGCCAGTATAACAGAATATCGATCGGAACAAGAGAACAGATGGAAGCATTTCTGGCTGCGGTAAGAAAGATTATGGGGGAATAATATGAGAAAAGCAGAGATCAAAAGAGAAACAAAAGAAACTAAAATATCACTGTTTCTGGAACTGGACGGAACCGGAGTATCACAAATAAACAGCGGTGTTGGATTTTTGGATCATATGCTCACACTTTTCGCAAAACATTCCAGATTTGATCTGAGATTAAACTGCACAGGTGATACACAGGTGGATGATCACCATTCGGTTGAGGACATAGGTATCTGTCTGGGTCAGGCATTCAGGGAGGCTCTGGGAAATAAAACCGGAATATGCCGTTATGGCGATTGTATACTTCCTATGGATGAGACACTTATTCTGTCGGCGGCGGATATATCCGGCAGAGGCTGGTACGAGGCTGATCTTGAGCTGCCGACCGAAAAGATCGGAGACTTTGACACGGAGCTGATCCGTGAATTCTTTACAGCATTTGCATTAAACGCAGGAATCACTCTGCATATCCGCAAGCTGTGCGGCATCAATTCGCATCATATTGCAGAAGGAGCCTTTAAATCCGTGGCAAGAAGTCTCAGAAAGGCTGCGGCTATTGATCCTGAATTTGCAGATGATATCTCATCAACGAAAGGAATACTTGCATGATAGCTATTGTTGATTATGGAGTCGGAAATCTGTTTTCTCTGAAAAGCTCGTTTGAAGCAATAGGTGAAAAGGCGGTGGTAACCGATGACAAGGACGTGATCATGGAAGCCGATCAGGTATTGCTTCCGGGAGTAGGAGCGTTTGCCGATGCCGCAAAAAAACTGCATGAGAGCGGAATGGATAAAACAGTTATCGAGGCTGCCGAAAGAGGCAAACCTTTACTGGGTATCTGTCTGGGGATGCAGCTTTTGTTTGACCGAAGCTTTGAATACGGAGAGCACAGAGGTCTCGGGCTTATCAGCGGAGATATCATACCGATATCGGATGTGATAGATCCGGATCTGAAAATCCCTCATATGGGGTGGAATGAGCTCAGGTTTACGGGGAATGACTGTCCGCTGTTTAAGTATATAAAGGAAGGTGACTGCGTATACTTCGTGCATTCATACTTTGCATCCGGATGCGAAAAAGATACTGTCGCTGTTGCCGGATACAGTGCGGATCTGACTGCTGCAGTCAGAAAAGGAAATGTGTACGGATGTCAGTTTCATCCCGAGAAGAGCGGAAAGACAGGACTGAATATACTGCGTGCATTTTGCGAGCTTAAGGAGGAAAAATGCTGATCTATCCCGCTATTGATCTTTATGCAGGAAAGGCGGTGCGTCTTTTCAAAGGAGATTATGAAAAAATGACTGTCTATAATCAGAATCCATCGGCTGTGGCAATGGATTTTGAGGCCTGCGGCGCCACACATATGCATGTGGTTGATCTGGAAGGTGCCAGGACAGGAAAGATCTCCAATATAGAAACTATAAAGAAAATAAAAGACTCGAGTTCCATGTTTATTGAAGTCGGCGGAGGCATCAGGACGATAGAAACAGCGGAAAGGTATATATCCGCAGGGGTTGACCGGATTATTTTCGGGACCGCTGCCGTGGAAAATGAAGAACTGATACGGAAGGCCGTTGAGACATTCGGGAAAAAAGTTGCAGTCGGTATTGACTTGAGGGACGGATATGTTGCGATAAAGGGATGGACGGAAAAAACTTCCTGTAAGGCAATTGATTTTGCAAAAAAAATGGAAGCCGCCGGAGTTGATACTATCATATGCACGGATATCTCCAGAGACGGAGCAATGAAAGGGACGAACATCGGACTGTACAAAGAACTGTCTTCTGCGGTCGGGATGAATATCATCGCATCGGGAGGCGTTTCATCAATGGATGATGTACGGAATCTGAATAAAGCGGGATTGTACGGTGCCATCATAGGAAAGGCATACTATGAGGGAGCCATCAATCTCAGGGAAGCAATAGAGGAAGCAGAATGATAACAAAAAGGATAATTCCATGCCTGGATGTGAGAGACGGAAGGGTAGTAAAGGGTGTTAATTTTCAGGGGCTGAAGGATGTGTCTTCTCCTGTGGAACTGGCGGGATTTTACAGCGACTGCGGTGCCGACGAACTGGTTTTTTATGATATTACGGCGTCTGCTGAGGGAAGAAAGCTGTTCACTGATATTCTGATTGAAACAGCACGGCAGGTATTCATCCCGTTGACGGTGGGAGGAGGAATAAACACCACGGCGGATTTTGAAAGAGTATTGAGCTGCGGAGCAGATAAGGTAAGCGTTAATTCCGGAGCCATAAGGAATCCCGGGCTGATAGAGGAAGCGGCAAAGCTTTACGGAGATCAGTGTGTTGTGCTCTCCGTGGATGCCAAAAGAGTAGACGGATCATTTCATGTGTTTGCCAAAGGAGGCAGGGAAGACACCGGAATGGATGCTCTTGAATGGATCAGAAGGGGAGTTTCCATGGGAGCCGGAGAAATAGTTTTGAACTCAATTGATACCGACGGAGTGAAAGGCGGTTTCGACCTTGAGATGCTGAAAGCAGTAACGGAGATAGTAAAAGTACCGGTTATTGCGTCAGGCGGAGCAGGATGCATAGAGGATTTTGTCAGACTGTTCAAGGCGCTGCCGAAGGTGGATGCAGGACTGGCAGCTTCCATATTCCATTTCGGAGAAGTGAGTATAAGAGAGCTGAAGCAGGAACTGAAAGCAAACGGAATTCCTGTCAGGGAGGTATAAAAATGCTGAATATTGATGAACTTAAGTTTGATGAAAAAGGACTCATACCTGCCATAGTGGTGGACGCAATAAGTAAGAAGGTGCTGACACTTGCCTATATGAACAGGGAAAGTCTGAAAATCTCCATGGAAAAAGAGCTGACATGTTTCTGGAGCAGATCAAGAAATGAATTGTGGCTAAAGGGAGAGACCAGCGGTAATTATCAGCACATAGTTTCAATTACCGCAGACTGTGACGGCGACGCACTCATGGTCATGGTGGAACCGGAAGGCCCTGCCTGTCACAAAGGAACGGAATCCTGCTTTGAGTATCCTTTATGGTATTCAGAGAAACTTGAAGAATTTTCCATAGACGGTCTGATGGCTCTGCTGCTGGAACGAAAAGAAGAAATGCCTGAGGGATCATACACTACCTACCTTTTCCAGAAAGGCCTTGATAAGATACTTAAAAAGGTCGGTGAGGAATCCACTGAGGTTATTATTGCCGGTAAGGCTCAGGATAAAAAAGAAACGATATATGAGATTGCGGATCTGGCCTACCACGTACTTGTGCTGATGGCAGAAACAGGGATTTCCCTGAAGGATGTCCGCAAAGAACTTGCATCAAGACACGTGATCGATCATAAAGTGAAACAGGAAAAGATGGTATAAAAAAATGACGGGGCACAGCTCCGTCATCTTTTTATACAGAAAATGGTTTTACTTCGGTTATTTACCGTATGATTGACTTTCTTTACGGATTACATCATGTGCTCCGCCTTCTACGATGCTTGTTGCAGATACGAGAGTAAGCTTTGCTTTCTGCTGAAGCTCAGGAATCGTGGTTGCACCGCAGTTGCACATGGTTGAGCGTACTTTGCTGAGTGTCATGCCTACATTGTCTTTGAGATGTCCGGCATATGGTACGTATGAATCCACACCTTCCTCAAATGACAGCTTCTTGTCACCGCCGAGATCATATCTCTGCCAGTTGCGGGCTCTTGCCGATCCTTCACCCCAGTACTCTTTATAATATGTACCGTTTACCATGACTTTGTTTGTCGGGCTTTCTTCAAATCTTGCGAAATACCTGCCAAGCATTACGAAGTCTGCGCCCATAGCCAGAGCGAGTGTGATGTGATGGTCGTAAACGATACCGCCGTCAGAACATACCGGAATGTAAATGCCGGTCTCCCTGAAGTAATCGTCACGTGCCTTGCATACGTCGATAAGTGCAGTAGCCTGGCCGCGTCCGATACCCTTGGTTTCACGAGTTATACAGATGGAACCTCCGCCGATTCCGACTTTTATGAAGTCTGCCCCACATTCTGCGAGGAAGCGGAAACCTTCGGCATCGACAACATTGCCTGCACCGACCTTGACTGTATCGCCATAGGTTTTGCGTATCCACTCTATAGTAAACTTCTGCCAGTCTGAAAATCCCTCTGAGGAATCTATACAAAGGACATCTGCACCGGCTTCTATAAGAGCGGGAACTCTGGTCTCATAATCCCTGGTGTTGATGCCTGCACCTACGATGTAACGCTTGTCTGAATCGAGCAGTTCATCAGGATTCTGTTTGTGTGAATCATAGTCCTTACGGAATACCATATATTTGAGATTTCCGTTTTTGTCTACAAGCGGGAGTGAATTGAGCTTATGATCCCAGATGATATCATTGGCCACTTTGAGGGATGTTGTATCCGGAGCAGTAACGAGTTTGTCAAGAGGAGTCATGAACTCACTGACAGGAGTGGTAGGCTCCATGCGGCTGACACGATAATCACGTCCGGTTATGATGCCGAGGAGCTTTCCGCGTGCGGAACCGTCTTCAGTAACAGCAATAGTAGAGTGTCCTGTAGCTTCTGTCAGATTAATTACATCAGCAAGAGTATCATCGGGACGAAGATTGGAATCACTGACTACGAAACCTGCTTTGTAATCTTTTACTGTCTTGACCATTTTTGCTTCATCTTCAATGGACTGTGACCCGTAAATAAATGATATGCCGCCTTCGGTGGCGAGTGCTATAGCAAGGTCAGTACCTGAAACCGACTGCATGATAGCAGATACCATAGGAATGTTCATAGTTATGGCGGATTTCTCGCCTTTTCTGAATTTTACAAGAGGTGTCCTGAGACTGACATTGGCGGGAATACAGTTTTCTGAAGAATAACCCGGAATCAGTAAATACTCGTTAAATGTGTGTGAAGGTTCATTAATAAAAATAGCCATTTCGTCCCGTTCCTTTCTGAATTATTCAAGATTTTTACAGGGCAGTATACCCTGACTGAAATATTGATAAATTTTAGAAATTATACCGCTTTAAAAGGCAAACTGCAAGTGTTGACACCCTGTCACTTTTTTGATAACATACTACGGGTGACAACTTGTCATTTTGAGGGACCGGGAGGTTAAATATGCCGAGTGAGAGATATTTTAAGCTGAGTGACGATAAACAGCAGCGTATCGTGGAAGCTTCAATGGATGAATTCATCGAGGCGGGAATGCATGATGCGTCAATCAACAAGATTATAAAGGATGCGGATATTTCCAGAGGAAGCTTCTATACATATTTTATAGATAAGACGGACCTGTTTGAATATATCTTCGGAATGCTGAAGAAGTCGGCAGTCAGGTCAATACTTGATGAGGTGGACAATCAGAACGGGGACATCTTCAGGGCTGCACGTCAGCTGGTGATGCAGGGTGCGGGTATGGCTGCAAGACCAAAAGACAAAGCGACGGTTCTGTTTGATAAGATCATGCAGGATTTCGGTATCATTGCCCATATCAGTGAGATACCGATGGGTCAGGCAAGTACGTTGTTCGGAGATCTGCTCAGGGAGATATATTCCCGCATGGATGATTTAAGAAATCACATTCCGGAAGATCAGTTTTATATCGTCGGAGATATGATGATTGTGACCAGTGTAAAATCCCTGGTTGCGATCAGGCGTAATCCGGAAAAGAAGGAACTGATTCTGGATATGCTGTTCAGACAATATGACATAATGGAAAAAGGTATTAAGGAAGGAGCATTAAAATGAGCGAAAAAAAGAGTAATAAATACGGCAGGGTAATTGCTATCATTTTAATCGCGCTGGTTGTGCTGGTCGCAGCAGTGATAGGCATAAGATTTATAATCAACAGTCAGCATGAAGTAACGGATTCAAGACCGATAGTCAGGGTGATGAATCCCGGGATCCGTGATGTTGATGTATATACAGAGCAGGTAGGTACGGTGCAGCCGGCGGAAACGGTAAATGTTCTTCCCATGATGGCAGGTGAGATACTGGAAGTTCACTTTAATGCAGGAGACGAGGTTAAAGAAGGAGATCTGCTTGTAGTGGTAAATGCGGATTCTCTTTCGTCACTGGAGATAGCCGTAAATGCTGCCAAGATTCAGATGGATACGGCCGAGACCAGCCTCGAGAGGACCAAGGCGCTCTTTGAAACCGGAGCAGTATCTCAGTCTGTTCTCGAACAGACACAGGCTGCGGCAGACGGAGCAAAGCTTTCCTATGAGAATGCGAAGTCACAGTACGAAACAACAAAGAAATATGCATATATCACAGCGCCGATCTCCGGTACTGTCGAGTATAAGAATGCAGAGGTTCATAATTATGCATCACAGGGAAGTCCTGTTGCTGTAATAACAGGTTCAGGGAATGCGTCAGTCACCTTCGGTGTTTCCGAGGATTCCAAAAACTCAGTTGAGATCGGAGACAGCATTCATGTCTATAAATCAGGCTATGACGGATACGGAAAAATCACAGAGATTAATAATATGATCGGACAGAGCGGACTGTATACTGTCAAGGCTGAACTGGATACGGCGGATGGTCTGACTGCGAATTCGAGAGTAATCGTAAATATACTGAAGGACACTGAAAAACAGGTTTTGACGATTCCTGTCAGGGCCGTATATCATGACGGAGGCCAGAGCTTCGTGTATGTTCTTAAGGATGATGATACGATTGAGAAGACTGTATTCACACCGGGTATTGATGACGGAGAGTTTGTGGTTGTCGCTGAAGGCCTGAGCCGGTCCGACAATGTGGTTTATACATGGAGCCGTGAGCTTTATAACGGCGCAGAAGTTACTGTAGATTTCGAAGAGCGGTAAGGAGATGCGATGATTAATCTAACCAAGTTTTCACTTAAAAGACCCGTCACGCTGATACTGCTTCTCGTGACTGTACTTTATTTCGGTATTCAGTCGGTGCTTTCATCACCGATGGAGCTGACTCCGGATATGAATCTGCCTATGCAGATAGTATCGGTTGTATATCCAGGTGCGGCACCTGAGGATATCAATGAGCTTATTTCAAAACCCATTGAGGGTGCTGTTTCCACTCTGGCAGGTGTTGATACGATAACCGCAACATCGGCAGAGAATATTTCCATGGTAATAATTCAGTATGATTACGGTACAAATATGGATACCGCATACATGAATTTAAGGAAGAGCATTGATACTGTAAAGAATTCGCTGCCGGAAGACGCGATGGATCCGACCATATATGAGATAGATCTGAACTCATCGGCATCCATGAGCGTGGCGATTTCAGGAGGCTCCGATGAGAATCTCTATAACTATGTAAATGATGCCATAGTACCGGAAATCGAAAAGATTTCATCAGTGGGAGAGGTTTCTCTTTCGGGAGGTCAGAGTGATTATATAAAGATTGAGGTAATACCGGAAAAACTCTCGCAGTACAATCTCAGTCTCAGTACGATAGCGCAGCTCATAGCGGCTTCTGATTTTTCGCTTCCTTCAGGAGAAGTAGAGTATGCCGATCAGAATCTGAATCTGACCGTCGGAGCCGAATACAGAGATATCGAAAGCATCAGGAATATAGTGCTTCCGCTGGCAACCGGAGATGTCATCCATCTTTCGGATGTGGCGGTTATCGAGAATACACTTAAAGACAAGAGCAGTCTTTCGCGTTATAACTCACTGGATGTAGTTTCCATTTCAATCAGCAAACAGCAGAAGGCAAGTGCGGTTACACTTTCAAAGGCAGTTACAAATACACTGAACAGTCTGAAAGAAACCAACAGCACTCTGGATTTTAAGATCGTTTATGATGCTTCCGACAGCATCAAATCGGCTTTGTCGTCGGTTTTCAAGACCCTGATCATAGCGGTAATTCTTGCGATGATAGTGCTGTTCGTATTCTTCGGAGACTGGAAGTCTTCAATTATCGTTGGAAGTTCGATTCCTGTTTCGGTACTGGTTGCGCTTACTCTCATGGGCGCTGCAGGATTTTCAATGAACATCGTGTCGGTCGGCTCGCTTGCGCTTGGTGTCGGTATGGTCGTCGATAACTCTATAGTTGTCGTCGAGAGCTGTTTCAGAGCCAAAGACAAATACGATTACAAAGAGGCTGCGATAGAAGGAACGCGTACCGTAATCGGGGCAATATTCGGATCGACCATCACGACCTGTGTCGTATTCCTGCCGCTGGCACTCCTTCAGGGACTTACCGGACAGTTGTTCAAACAGCTGGGATTTACGATCGTTTTCTGTATGGCCGCATCTTTCCTTTCGGCTATCATGATAGTTCCGCTTCTTTACTACTGGGTTAAGCCTGTTGAGAAGAAAACCTCTCCGGTAGGCAGATTCATGACAAAATTCCAGGACGGATACAGAGACCTGGTGCGTTATATCATCCCTCAGAGAGGCAAAGTGGTTATTGTGACTGTTCTTCTGCTTGCACTTTCATTTATCATGCTCGGTCAGCTCGGTTTCGAACTGATGCCGGAGGTCGATGAAGGTATGATAGAGGTTTCCGCAACTGTAAAGCCGGGTCTGAAAATAGAAGAGGTCGATGTAATAGCCACAAAAATAGAGCAGTTTGTGGCAGAGCAGCCGGATGTTGAAGAATACCTGCTGACATACGGTTCCAGCGGAGTTGCGCTTATGGGAACCGGTTCAACCAATTCAATAAGTGTGACGGCCTATCTGAAGGATAACAGATCAAAGAGAACCAAAGAGGTAATCAAGGACTGGAAGAGAGAACTGAGTCAGATGAGCGATACCACGATTTCCATCACGAACTCATCAAGCACGGGAATGAACATGCTGAATACTTCTTCGTCATCGGTAAACCTTGAAAGTACCGATTATGAACTTCTGAAAAAGACAGCAGATGATATCGTGGAAAAGCTGCATGATGAGCCGTTCATTACACAGACTCATTCCAGTGCGGAAAATTCCGCTCCGGTGGTCAAGGTTCATGTTGATCCGGTAAAAGCAGAGGCATACGGACTGACACCGGTTACGGTTGCAGGAATGATATACAGCAACAAGACAGGACAGGAAGTTCTGAATTATACTTCAAACGGTTCGGAAGTATCGGTAATGCTCGAGAATCCTGACTGGCAGTATCAGACCGTTGATGACATAAAGAGTATGCTCATTCCGACTATGACGGGGATGGTTGTTCCTCTGGAGGATATAGCGACTGTTACTTTTGAAGACAGTGCGAAGAGTATTCAAAGGAGCAACAAGCAGTACACGGTATCGATTACCGGTCAGATACCTGTATCATATGAGAACTCATCACAGGATATGCTGGATGAATTCATAGAAAACTATGATATGCCGGATGGAGTAAGCGTCAGAATAAACGCGATGACGGAGATGATGAACGAAGAACTTGGTGCGCTGGCAAGGGCGATTCTTACAGCCGTATTCCTGGTATTTATCGTTATGGCCATGCAGTTTGAGTCTCCGAGACTTTCACTGATGGTTATGATCACGATTCCGTTCTCGCTTATCGGAGCGTTCGGTCTGCTGTTCTTCTGCAACAGTAAGCTGAACATGGTTTCCATGCTGGGACTGCTGATGATGGTCGGAACCGTAGTAAATAACGGTATCTTGTATGTAGACACTGTCAATCAGTACAGGCATGAGATGTCGTTGCAGGAAGCACTTGTCGAAGCGGGAGCAACCCGTATCAGACCTATGCTTATGACTACACTAACCACGATACTTGCGATGGTTCCTATGGCTCTGGCATACGGCAACTCAGGTGAGATGCTTCAGGGTCTGGCACTGGTCAATATAGGTGGACTTCTGGCATCAACTTTACTTACACTTTTGCTTCTTCCGACGATTTATCAGATGTTTGACAGCAGGAAGAAGATACGTACGGAGGTGGTCTGATTGATTAAGAAAATTACGTGCGTGGTTTTGTCTGTGATTTTATGTATGTCGGCGGGTACGGCAGCATTGGCCTCCACTCCGGAATTCGGAAGGAGTGAGGAAGAGTGGGCAAAGCTGCGGGATGACACGCTTGAGTTCGATGAAATAGAAGCGTTGATAGATGAGTACAATGCCACTGTCAAAAACAATGAAATCGAGCTGCGGGAATTCAAGAAGACTTACGGTACTTCAAATGCAGATGTATCCGGTAAATATCTTGAACTCGCAGAGGAACTTTCGGGAGGAGTCGATCTAGATCCGGAGAGTCCGACTTATGCGATGAGTGCGATGACGGCGGTTATGAATGATTCAACGATACAGCAGCTTGAGCAGCAGGCTGACAATACGCTTGAGGATTATGAAATCTACCGTCTGACATATGAGAAAGTGAAAAAAGGCATCGTAAAAAATGCGAAATCGGATATGATCGCTTATTACAATAATCAGCTTGAGGCGAAGAACGCTCAGCTGAACGCAGAGCTTTTGGAACAGCAGCTGAAAATTACGAAGGTGCAGGCAAAGAACGGGCTTTCGACTCAGGTCGATGTGCTGCAGGCAACCGAAAATCTGATTAATGCGCAGAAGACGCTGACGACTGCCTCGGCAGCGGTCACAACTTCAAAGAAAAAGCTTCAGCTTGCATGCGGATGGAAATATGCGGATGATCCGCTGCTGACTGCACTTCCGGCACCTGATTTTGCAAGGATAGATATGCTGAATCCGGCAGCGGATCTGCAGACCGCCATAGAGAACAATTATACCGTAAGGATTAATCAGCGTAAGCTTTCCAATGCACATGCGCAGTCAACAAAGGATACTTTGACTATTACGATCGATGCGAATAAGCAGAGCATCGGTATCGCACTTGACGCTGCATACCTGAATGCGACGGCTTCACGTGATGCATATAATTATGCAGTCACAGCAAACGAGGTCCAGCAGAGTATGCTTAAACAGATGCAGAAAAAGCATGAACTGGGAACCGCAAGTGACGCTGAACTCAAGGCGCAGCAGATACAGACACAGCTGACTCAGATTGCAGTCGGTCAGGCGAAGTATGCCGCTTTGCAGGCACTGATCGATTATGATGCCGTAGTTGCCGGTCTGGCAGATGTGTGATCCGAAGACAGGACAGACTGTACCGGTCAGGAGAGAATAAGTCATAGTTATATATAAGATGGGGTATTATTTTTGATGAAGAGGATTGTAGCAGGGACGCTGGCATTAGTTGTGCTGATGCTGATGCCGATGACAGCGTATGCGTATACCCGTCAGGCGAAGGAACCTGCTGATGAAGGAAAGAGCATCGCAGAGCTTAACGGGGTGACGCAGGAGCATTGGGCGTCGCTATGTGATGATAAACTTGAATATGGTGAGATAAAAGAGCTTGTGCATTTTTTTAATCCCAACCTGGACAGCGGATGGAATCAGATAGACGATACTGCACGCGATATGAAGAATTCCGTGAATCTTCTGCTGGATGCGAAGAAAAAAACCAACGAGACCTATGATGATTCCGTGAAGCAGATACGTAATCTCCCGATTCCGGAAGAACAGAAAGAGGCGATGATTGCACAGCTTGCGCCGCTTAAAATCATGGCCGAGTCTGTAGGGACAGTTGCACATCAGTATAATGAAAATTATAAGAAATTGATGTCGAAATCTGCAATGACAAGAGGTCTGTATACGGCGGAAGACAGTCTGACATATGCTGTACAGTCGATTATGAATGCGTATCTGACAGTGCATGCAAATGTGGAGATGCTGAGTCAGCTTGTAACTCTGAACCGGGAGGCAGTGAATACCTATACAGAAATGCAGAAGCAGGGTATGGCGACCGCCGTGGATGTGCTTACGGCACGTGCGGATCTGGTTTCGGCCCAGTCAAATCTGGCTAAGCTTCTGGCAACGGACCGGCAGCTTTATAATCAGCTGATTACGATGTGCGGGTGGAATGCCGGAGATGAGGTTGAAATCGGAAGCATACCTGTACCGGACCGGGCGAGGGTAGATGCGATGAATCTTGAGACAGATTCAGAAACAGCTGCCAATTCAAATGCCGAGATCAAGACCCTGCGTTCGTCGGACCATGCGGGAACCAGCGCGACGCAGGACGTATATCTGCTTCGGATGGAGGAACTGACAGGTTATGTCAAGGCAAACATGCTGACATATTATGCCAATGTGCAGGCAGCACAGCAGGGATATGACGCGGCATGCACCGGACTTGAGGCAGCCCGTATCAATAAGCGCGCAGCAGATATACAGAGGGATAAGGGACTGGCAGGAAAAGCACAGTATCTGGGTGCGACGGTGCAGTACAAACAGAAGCTTGCAGCATATACATCGGCTGTAAATGCCTATGAACAGGCGATTATTGATTATGAAAATGCAATTAGAGGCAATGTAGCGGCAAACTAAATAACATTTATAGAAATGCAGAACGAGTTTATAAGGCTCTGTTCTGCATTTTTCTTGTTTTTCTCTACCCAAACTAACATTTCTATGTTAAAATAAATCCAAATTGGCGTATTTTGGCCAAAGGCCGAAAATGCCTGAAAAAATATTTAATGTTTCAAAGAGATAATGAATGGAGGAAACAGAAATGACAAGTTCACTGACGACTGCTTACGGAAGAATCAACGCACTTCTTGACGCAGGCAGCTTTGTCGAAATCGGTGCTCATGTTGCAGCCAGATACAGTGCTGCAGGTGAGGTGAACGGAGACGGTGTCGCAACAGGTTACGGCACTATCGACGGAGCACTGGTTTATGTTTATGCACAGGATCCATCCTACCTTGGTGGTTCCATCGGTGAGATGCATGCCAGAAAGATCAGCAAGCTTTATGATCTTGCAATGAGCATGAAGGCACCTGTTATCGCTATCGTTGACTGCGCAGGTGTAAGACTCAACGAGGGTAATGATTCACTTTACAGCTTCGGACGTATGTTTGCACATCAGGCCAAGGCAAGCGGCATCGTTCCTCAGATCACAGCTGTATTCGGCACATGCGGCGGCGGAATGGCAGTTGCGGCAGCAATGAGCGATTTCGTATTCATGGAGAATGACGGCAAGCTCTTCCTCAACAGTCCGAATGCTGTTAAGGGTAACTATGAAGGCAAATGCGATACTGCAGCAGCTTCATTCCAGGCAGAAAAGACAGGTCTTGCAGACTTTGTCGGAACAGCTGATGAAGTTTATGCAGGTATCAGGGAACTCGTTTCCATGATTCCACACAGCAATACGGATGACTTTTCATTCAACGAGTGCAGCGATGACCTCAACAGAGCAGTTGCAGGTATCGACGCACTTAAGTGCAAATGTGAGATGATACAGCAGATTGCCGATGACGGAAAGTATGTTGAAGTCAAGGCAGCAAATGCTCCGTGCATTTCAACAGGATTTATCAAATTAAACGGCAGCACAGTCGGTGTTGTGGCAAATAATTCATCCGAGAAGGCTATCTGCTTCGGCGGATGCAAAAAGGCTATTCATTTCATCAACTTCTGCGACGCATTCAATGTACCGCTTCTTACGCTTGTTGATGTTGACGGATTCAAGAGAGATGAACTGAATGATAAGCTTCTTGCAAGAGGTCTCGGAAAACTTGCTTATACTTTTGCAAATGCAACGGTTCCGAAGGTAACTCTCGTTGTAGGAGATGCTTACGGCACTGCAGGTGTTGTAATGAATTCAAAGGCACTCGGAGCTGATCTTGTATATGCATGGACAGGCGCAAAGATGGGACTTATGGATCAGTCTATTCTTGAGGGTCTGACGGAAGCAGTTGACAAAGATATCAACGCTGCAGAGTACAATGCACGCCGCGGTTATGTTGATGATATCATCGTGCCGGCAGAGACGAGACAGAGACTTGTTGCAGCATTTGAAATGCTTTACAGCAAAGAGGAAGATCTTCTTCCTAAGAAACACGGAACAGTATAAAGATTAAGAGGTGAGATGCATGAAAAAGTTTAAGAAGATCCTGCTTGCATGCATTCTGACTCTTACGGTACTCACACTTGCCGCTTGCGGAAGCAGCAATAAAACAGAGCTGACTGATCAGGAGCAGCTTCATCTGGAACAGACAGCACTCCAGATGGCGGCAAATATCATCATGCTTGAGGACGAGCAGATAGATATGCTGATCGAGCAGTATGAGTACGAGCAGAATGTTCCGCTTGCAAACGGATTTAACTCCTGGAAATCGGCCAAGAAGGAACTTGGTGAGTTTCTGGGGATCGGTGATGGTGTCGGAGACACAAAGATAGAGTCTGACGGTAGTTATACTATAACTATTCCGCTTCTTTTTGAAAAACGCGAGTGCGAGTTCATACTCGGACTTGAGTCCAGATTTTTGAAGGACAGCAGCGGCGGAATAGAGTATATTAATCAGCTGACATTCAACCCGGTATTTTCACTGGGTGAGAAACTGAGTCAGGCAGCAACCAACCTTGTAATAGGTATGGGAACAGTATTTGTTGTTCTTATCTTCCTTGCGTGGGTTATCAGTCTGTTCAAGTATGTAAACAAGGCAGAGAAGAAACTTGAAGATAAGAAGAAAGCCAAAGAAGCGGCAAAGGCTGAGGCGGCTCCGGCAGCAAAGGCAGCTCCGGCAGCGGCACCTGCAGTAAAAGCAGCACCGGCAGTTCAGATTACACCTGCTCCGGCTGATGAGGAGCTTCAGGCAGTAATAGCAGCGGCAATTGCAGCTTACGAAGAGGATGAGGGATGTGCAATCAGGAAGCAGCCTTCACTCAACAATGGCATAGTAGTTAAATCGTTTAAGAGAGGATAAGAAGATGAAGAATTATACAATTACAGTTAACGGAAATACATATAATGTTACAGTTCAGGAAGGAACTGCAGCAGCTCCGGCACCGGCAGCACCTGCAGCAGCAGGCGGAATCAAGGTTGAAGCTCCTATGTCAGGAAAGATCCTTGCAGTAAAGGCATCAGCAGGACAGGCTGTAGCAAAGGGTGATGTTCTTATGGTACTTGAGGCTATGAAGATGGAAAATGATATCGTAGCTCCGGAGGCAGGTACAGTAGCATCAATCAACGCAACAGTAGGTCAGGCAGTTGAGTCAGGAGACGTACTTGCAACACTTAACTAATTCCAGAAATCTTGAGAAATCGGAGGATTCACAATAATGATGAGTTTAGGCGAGACATTAAGTAACCTCGTTCATCAGTCCGCATTTTTCGGATTGACCTGGGGAAACTATGTCATGATTCTGGTAGCCTTTGTATTCTTATATCTGGCTATTAAGAAAGGCTTTGAGCCATTACTGTTAGTTCCGATTGCGTTTGGTATGCTTCTGGTTAACATTTACCCGGACATCATGTATTCCGCAGAGGATACACCTAACGGCGTCGGAGGTTTATTACATTATTTCTTTAAACTTGATGAGTGGACGATATTGCCGTCACTTATCTTTATGGGCGTAGGCGCACAGACGGATTTCAGTCCGCTGATTGCAAACCCGATCTCATTCCTGCTCGGTGCAGCAGCACAGTTCGGTATCTACGCAGCTTATTTCGTAGCTATACTTCTTGGCTTCAACGGCCAGGCGGCAGCAGCTATCTCAATCATCGGCGGAGCTGACGGCCCGACATCCATCTTCCTTGCAAACAAGCTCGGACAGACAGGACTTTTAGGACCTATCGCAGTAGCAGCTTACTCATACATGGCTTTGGTTCCGGTTATCCAGCCGCCTATTATGAGAGCTTTGACAACAGATGAAGAGCGCAAGATCAAGATGAGTACACTTCGTCCTGTATCCAAGCTCGAGAAGATTCTCTTCCCGATCGTTGTTACTACTGTTGTATGTCTGATCCTTCCGTCAACAGCACCGCTTGTTGGTATGCTTATGCTCGGTAATCTCTTCAAGGAGAGCGGAGTTGTTAAGCAGCTTACAGATACAGCATCCAATGCACTTATGTTCATCGTTGTTATCCTTCTTGGTACATCGGTAGGAGCAACAACATCAGCAGAGGCATTCCTTAATGCCGATACGCTTAAGATCGTAGCACTCGGTCTTATCGCTTTCGCATTCGGTACGGCAGCCGGAGTTCTTTTGGGCAAGCTTATGTGCAAGATCACCGGAGGCAAGATCAATCCGCTTATCGGATCGGCAGGTGTTTCAGCCGTTCCTATGGCAGCACGTGTTTCACAGAAAGTCGGTTCAGAGTACGATCCTACAAACTTCCTTCTCATGCATGCTATGGGACCGAACGTTGCAGGTGTTATCGGTACAGCAGTTGCAGCCGGAACATTCATGGCTGTATATGGGGTTAAGTAAGACCTTAACGAATCAAAACCGCTTATTACCAGTCCGCAGACTTCGCATAAACATCCCTTTTCGGGACCGTTTCGCTTGGTCAAAAAGCTCTTTATTACAAAATATACAGTTGAGCTTTTTGAGTCGCTGCACTGGGCAATTCTCCCTCAAAGGGATTTTATGCTCAGCCTGCTGAATACTAAGAAAGCGATGACTTCGGATGAGTGAAAAACAGTTTTTTAACAAGGAGAAAAACAATGGGAGTTAAAATTACAGAGACCGTCCTTCGTGACGCTCATCAGTCTTTAATAGCAACCCGTATGCCTACTGAGGAAATGCTTCCGATCATGGAAAAGATGGACCAGGTAGGATACCACGCAGTAGAGTGCTGGGGCGGAGCAACATTTGATTCATGCCTCAGATTCTTAAAGGAAGATCCGTGGGGAAGACTCAGAGTTCTTCGTGACGGCTTCAAGAACACAAAGCTTCAGATGCTCTTCAGAGGACAGAACATCTTAGGTTACAACCATTATGCAGATGATGTAGTTGAGTATTTCGTACAGAAATCAATCGCAAACGGTATTGATATTATCCGTATCTTTGACTGCCTCAATGATGTCAGAAACTTAAAGACAGCTGTTGATGCAACAAAGAAAGAGGGCGGACATGTTCAGATAGCTTTCTCATACACACTTGGCGATGCTTATACACTTGATTACTGGACAAAGCTCGCAAAGGAAGTTGAGGATATGGGAGCTGATTCGATCTGTATCAAGGATATGGCAGGACTTCTTCTTCCGTATGCTACAACAGATCTTGTAAAGGCACTCAAAGAATCGGTTAAGATTCCGATCGAGCTTCACACACATTACACATCGGGTATGGCTTCGATGGTTCTTATGAAGGCAGTTGAAGCAGGATGCGATATCATTGATACAGCATGTACACCTTTCGCACTCGGAACAAGCCAGCCTTCAACAGAGGTTATGGTCAAGGCATTCGAGGGAACACAGTACGACACAGGTCTTGATGTAAACAAACTTATCGATATCTGCGATTACTTCCAGCCATACAAAGAGGAGTGCTTAAAGAGCGGACTTCTTTCACCGAAGGTAATGGGAGTTAATGTCAACACACTTAAGTATCAGGTACCTGGCGGTATGCTTTCAAATCTTGTAAAGCAGCTTCATGATGCAGGCAAGGATGACAAGCTCCAGGCAGTTCTTGAGGAGATTCCGAGAGTGCGTGATGACTTCGGTCAGCCGCCTCTGGTTACACCTTCTTCACAGATCGTCGGAACACAGGCAGTTATGAACGTTCTTATGGGTGAGCGTTACAAGATGGTTCCGAAGGAGTCAAAGAAGCTTGCAAAGGGTGAGTTCGGTCAGTGCGTTAAGCCGATGAACAAGGAAGTTCAGAAGAAGATCCTCGGTGATGAGGAACCGATCACCTGCAGACCGGCTGATCTGCTTAAGCCGCAGCTGACACAGTTTGAAGAGGAAGTTAAACAGTGGAAGGAGCAGGATGAGGATACACTTTCATACGCTCTGTTCCCGGCAGTTGCAAAAGAGTTCTTTGAGTACAGAAATACTCAGAAGACAGGTATTGACCCGACAAAGGTTAAGAATGATTCTTATCCCGTATAATTCATTATCTCATTATATAAAATCAGCGCAGCCCCGGCGGGGGCTGCGCTTTTTACGTGAAGGGTATTATGTCGCTGATGCGACTGCGACCGGCGCGGGCATATCGCAAGCGATATGCTTTGTTTTCGCAATCACAGACTCTCTCGAAGCAAACCCTTCAGCGGACTGCCTGATGTGAATCGAACTGACCGGCAGTCCTGTCATTCCGGGCTTTGCTTCTCGCGATCACAGACTCTCTCGAAGCAAACCCTCCGGCGGACTGCCTGTTGTGAATCGAACTGACCGGCAGTCCTGTCGTTCCGGGCTTTGCTTCTCGCGATCATAGACTCTCTCGAAGCAAACCCTTCAGCGGACTGCCTGCTGTGAATCGAAACGATCCGATTCAATATATTACGGAACGGTGCATATGACTTCGCTGCCGCTGTCAACGCCAGGAGCTTCTATAATAAGACCCAAACTTTCACAGAGGATTTCTATGGATTCAATTCCGCACGGCAGATGCCAGTATGTTCGCTCCGGAACGATAATGTGACCGCCATTATTGATTGCGGATGCTAAAAAATAGAAGTCCTGAATAAGCATTTGATGAAAAAACAAATATTTATTTCGGGATTTTATATTTATATCATAGATAATAATGACATAGAATACAGTAAAGCTTTCTGTTTGCAGAGGTGGTTTTTCGTTACTGTTGATTGGCAATTTTATACAGAGACAATGATCGCTTTTGGTATATTTTGTCCAATATGTTAATTGACGGAAGATGATAATCTGCATATAATGAGACACGACAGGAGATACTATGAACAGATTTGCAACCACAAACATGAACATGGGTATGATGATGTACGGCATGATGATGTGCCGGGCTGTTATCCGTGTGTGTGGTTGAGATGAAATAGATATCTGATAATAAATCATTTCGAATTAAAACGGACTACGCACACGCGGGTCCGTTTTTTAT
>JAUNOA010000056.1 GCA_030531245.1 Lachnospiraceae bacterium | reverse complement strand
TTACACAGAAATAATGAAAATCATATTTGCTACAGGCAACAACGACAAATTAAAAGAAATCAGAAGAACTTTCGAAGGTACCGGGTATGAAATCATCTCTATGAGGGAAGCCGGATTTGACGGAGATATAGAGGAGTGCGGAGAAACATTTGAAGAGAACTCATATATCAAAGCCAAAGCAATCTGGGATCGGTTCGGAGGTCTGGTTATGGCGGACGATTCCGGGTTTATGGTGGATTATCTTGATGGTGCACCGGGAGTATATTCAGCCAGATATATGGGTGAAGATGCTGATTATGCAACTAAATGTGCGGGTATCCTGAAAGCGCTGGAGGGAGTTCCGAAAGAAAAACGCGGAGCAAGTTTTGTCACCGTGATAACGGCCATACTTCCGAACGGAAAGAAGGTAGTGGCAGAGGGAAAACTCAGCGGAATAGTGAATGATAAGCCGGAAGGCACAAATGGGTTCGGATACGATCCGATACTGTTCGTACCGGAACTTAACAAGACAACAGCACAGATTACTTTGGATGAAAAGATTGCGATAAGTCATCGAGGCAAAGCATTAAGGACTATGAAGGAGATACTGACCGAAGAAGCGGAGGATAATAGATGGCTACACTGAACAGTGCAAGCGCAAGACAATATTCGGCAAAGACTAATGCTCAGGCGTTCTGGGGATTGTTTCCTGCTTTGGTTGTCTCGAATTTTATCCCGGCTCTTGCATCGATTGTAAACGGACTTATCGTAGGTAATGCCTATTCTCCGGTATCGATGGCAGCCGTAAGCTTTGTTACGCCGGTGTCAAAATGCATTGGAGCTATTGCTATTATTTTTTCCAGCGGCGGCGGTATTTTATACGGACGTTATCTGGGAAGAGGACAGGGAGAAGATGTCCATAAGGTCTTTACATCAGGCCTGATTGGAATTGCAATAATAAGTGCGCTTTTAACTCTTGCGGGAGAAATCTTTACACCGCAGATTGTCACTCTGATCGGTGTATCAGGAGAGTCCTTTACAGAGACAGTTGTTTACCTCAGGGGACTTTTTGTTGGTGTATTTCCGACAATTCTTATGCCAAGCCTGGTAACATTTCTGAATCTTGGCAATGAAGCAAAATACGGAATGCTGTCTTCGCTTGTTCTTGCTGCAGGCAATCTGGTTTTCGGACTGTTGAATGTGCATCTGTTCAAAGGCGGGATGTTTGGTATCGGACTGGCATCTGCATTTTCACAGTATCTTGCCACAGCTTTCCTGATGATGAAATTTTTTAAAAGGCCGGAAATAGGACATCTTGTTAAATGCAGTACTATACCTAACGAATTAAAGACAATTGTGCTTTTCGGTATACCCGCGGCGTCACTTGAACTTGCTGCATCCATACGAAATATGGTAATTAATGCGCAGACATTGGCAACCGGCGGAACACTTGCTGTTGCCGGATTGGGAATCGTGCTTTCATCCGCAGGATTTTTCTGTGCGGGAACTGCCGCACTGGTTTCTGCTTCGGCAACCCTGGTCAGCATAAGTGTCGGAGAAGAGGACAAGACATCTTTGTGTAATCTGGTCAGATATCTGCTGAAAACGGGAGCAGTCATAGTCCTGACTGAAGAAGTACTTTATTTCGTTTCAGCACCGGTACTGGCGACATTGTTCGGAGCTGAAGGACAGGAAGTTCATTATGCGATAATGTGTATAAGACTATACAGCTTTGAATTTCTGACCATATGGTTTGCTTTTATCCTTATGGGAACTTATCAGAGCCTTGGTAGAACAGGTCTTGCCACGTTTCTGCAGATTATGCTGAATTTTGTTTTTGCCATAACGGTTGTTTTTATTGCGGTCAATGTTTTGCCGGATGATATCAAGGTATACGGTGTGTGGAGCTGCTATGCCATAGCCGCGGCAATGGGATCCCTGCTCATCATTATTATAGCCTGGATAAAGAATAAACGTTTTCCGACAAGTGTGGAAGATCTGCTTTGGATCGAGCCATCATTCGGAGTAAGTGATGAGAACAGAATTGTTATCTCGGTGGATTCTATTGATGACGTGGTAACGGTTGCTGAAACGGTTCAGAAATTCCTTAAGGACAGAGGAATAGATTCAGGTCGCAGTATGAAATCGGCAATCTGCCTTGAGGAAATGGCAGGAAATATTGTTGAACACGGATTTACTAAAAAGAAATCCCAAAAGAATCTTGCGATAGATATTTATGTCGCGGTCAAAGACGATAAAGTTCGGATCAGGCTGCATGACAATGCACCTCAGTTTGACCCTTTCATGAAGCTTGAGATGTATAAGGAAAATGAAGACGATCCATGCAGGAATATCGGCATCAGAATGACCGGCAGGCTTGCAAAAGAAATGAAGTATCAGACTACACTCGGGATGAATGTTCTCTCGATAGAGATGTAAAACGTCAGTCATCTTGTAGATGTAGGATATAACAGCAAAAATGCATATCAATGACAAATTGAAGCTGACAGTCAGGCGATTTGTATACAGGATGATATTGCGATGTTTATAAAGACAAACGGTCGCGGTTTTTACTGATACCGTTATATAAAAGAATAGCCAAAACGCCGGCGGAGACTATCTCCCCGGCGAATACTGTTATAAAGGAAAGCCATAGCGGTACGATACCATAGATATAGAATAAAAGAAGCGGAATGATAACAGTATTTGCCGCAATGGGAGGGATGACGGCGAGGTACTTATTGGACTTCAGTGCCCTGCTTCCAAGCGCACCCAGAAGAGTAGCCAGACTTCCGAATATAATATCGGGAATAGCGGCCCCTGTAAGGATGTTTGAGAGTATGCACCCGACAAACAGACCGGGAATGGCGGCCGGAGTAAAAACCGGCAATATAGTAAGTGCTTCCGAAAGCCTGATCTGTATCTGCCCGTTTGCCAGCCCAAGTCCGTGCGATGCCAAAGTAAGCACCGCGTAAAGCGCTGCAATCATAGCTGATTTTGTAAGCATTTTGACCGAACTGTCTTTCATGTATTTCCCACCGATTCGTAATCGACTTTTAACATCCGCATCACAGTATATAAAAAAATAAAAATACCTGCAAGAAAAAAAACGATTAATCTGTTATAATTAAACTATGAAGATGAGACAGTACAATATAACAGGGATGAGCTGTGCTGCATGCAGTGCCCGTGTAGAAAAAGCCGTGAAGGCAACGCCGGGTATTGATGAGGTCAGCGTCAACCTGCTCACAAATTCCATGAGCCTTACAGGAACGGCCAAAGATGAGGAAATCATCAAAGCCGTGAAAGCGGCAGGATACGGATGTGAGGTGATGAATGACGGGCTTTTTGCGGAGGATACTCAGACTCCGAAACTTATCGTCAGACTTTGTATTTCAGTGATACTGTCCGCGATACTTATGTTCATCATGATGTCAGATGCATCAGTGCCTTCGTGGCTATGCCCGGCACTGGCACTTATGGTGATGATTATAAATGCAAAATTTTTCATAAACGGATTTAAAGGAGTGATTCATAAAGCCCCGAATATGGATACACTTGTCGCTCTTGGAAGTCTGGCATCTTTTATTTACGGATATTATGATTCTGCAGCGATGATACTTGCGCTTATCACCGTGGGTAAGACTCTTGAAGCTTATTCAAAGGGTAAAACCACAAATGCAATAAGATCTCTTATGAAGCTTGTTCCTCAGGTCGATATAAAAGTCGGAGAGGAATTTGAGGTCAGACCCGGAGAGAGTATACCTGCCGACGGAGTTGTCATTGAGGGTAGCAGTGCAGTTGATGAAGCAGCGCTCACAGGAGAGAGCATTCCGGTCGATAAAGGAACCGGAGATGGTGTCAGCGCCGGAACAATCAATAAATCCGGATATTTAAGATGCAGAGCCACACGTGTGGGAAATGATACCGCACTGGGACAGATCATAAAAATGGTCAGCGATGCATCATCGACCAAGGCACCTATCGCGAAGATTGCGGATACGGTAGCGGGGATCTTCGTGCCTGTGGTTATCGGCATAGCGGTTATCACATTTATCATCTGGATGATTGCGGGAAAAGATGACGGATTTGCTCTTTCACGTGCGATATCCGTGCTTGTCATCAGCTGCCCGTGTGCACTTGGACTTGCCACACCGGTCGCAATCATGGTAGGAAGCGGAAAGGGTGCAAAGAACGGAATACTGTTCAAAAATGCAGTATCCCTTGAACAGGCCGGTAAAGTCAGGACAGTAGTACTTGACAAGACAGGAACAATAACAAGCGGAAAACCTGCAGTAACCGATATATTCGATGCATCGGGAAACAGACTCGGAGAGTCTGAAGCTGCAGAGTCGGATATCCTGAAGCTTGCCGGATCACTCGAGAATAAAAGTGAACATCCGCTTGCAATGGCGATTACTGATTATGCCGGACATCTGGGTGTTTCTGCGGCAGAGGTTGACAACTTTGATGCACTTCCGGGAAACGGCGTTTTTGCACTGTATGACGGAAAGCAGGCCTATGCAGGAAGCATGAGTTTTATATCGTCAAAGGCTGAAATTCCGGATGCTCTTGTGAACTTATCTCAGTCGCTGGCAGAAGAGGGCAAGACTCCGATAGCATTTATACTGGACGGAAGATTTGCAGGGATAATTGCCGTTGCAGATGAGATTAAATCCGATGCTGCGGAAAGTATCAGACAGCTCAGAAACATGGGAATCAGGGTCATCATGCTTACCGGGGATAATGAACGCACCGCAAATGCGATCGGACGAAAAGCAGGAGTAGATGAAGTGATAGCAGGTGTGCTGCCGGACGGGAAGGCATATGCGGTCAGAAATCTGAAAAACAGCGGCAGCGTGATGATGGTCGGTGACGGGATAAATGATGCTCCGGCTCTTACAACTGCAGATGTCGGTGTGGCTATCGGTGCAGGAACAGACGTGGCGATCGATGCGGCGGATATAGTTCTTATGAAGAGTTCAATGTCGGATGTCCCTGCTGCAATCAGACTTTCCGGAAAGGTGATAAAAAATATTCATCAGAATCTGTTCTGGGCATTCTGTTATAATATCATAGGAATACCGCTTGCCGCGGGAGTGTTTATCCCGATAACAGGATGGCAGCTGAATCCGATGTTCTGCGCCGCAGCAATGAGTATATCCAGTTTTATCGTGGTAATGAATGCGCTAAGGCTTAATCTGGTGGATATATACGATACAAGGGATGACAAACCGCTTAAGCAGGCAGGCATGAAGAACCCGACAGATTCAGACAAGTCAGGTAACATATGTGCCGTAAAGGAGGAATGCAAGATGATAAAAACTACAGTAGCAGTAGAAGGAATGATGTGCCCGATGTGTGAAAAACACACCAACGAAGCAATTGAAAAAGCATTTGATGTCAACGAAGTTCATTCGGATCATAATGCAGCACAGACAGTCATCATCAGTGCGCAGAAGCTTGATGAGGCTAAACTTGCACAGACAATTAAAGAAGCCGGATATAATCCCGGCTTAGTGAAGGTTGAAGAAATATAATTGTCTGGAATAGTATTACTGACAATCACAAAAAGGTTTTTTGAATACAATGCAACCGGAGACTCTGAACAATTACTCCGGGAATAACATATTTTCTACATACAGACTGTTGAACATCGGGTTTCCGCCCAGGTTCACATGTGAGGAGGTCGATGCTATCTTTCGGATGGCATCGATTTTTTCCATATCACCGAGCAACTGACATGCGCCGGTAAGAGCGGCATTGCCGAGTACGGTTATACTGTCTCTGAATTCTTCAGGAATAAGACCTATCCTTATTGCACTATCGGTATTGAGATGTGATCCGAAACCGCCGGCGATATAAATCTTTTTTACATCATCAGGTCTGATATGTGCTTCAGTCATCATTGTTGCTATACCTGCGGCAATCGCTGATTTTGCCAGCTGAACCTGGCTGATGTCCTTTGCATTGATGCTGACACCGTCTGCAAGAATGAATTCATCTTCATCCATGCTGCCTGTATCTTCAATGATACCCATATCAAGTCCTGCGGCAATCGCATCGATAAGGCCTGAACCGCAGATGCCGATTGCTTTTTCATCGTCTATCGTGTGGATTTTCAGCTTTCCGTTTTCAACGGAAACATTATCTATGGCACCGCTTACACCCATGCATCCGCAGGATATGCCGGCGCCTTCAAATGCCGGACCGGCAGCGGTTGAGCTGACATATAATATGCCGTCTTTCCATAGAGCGATTTCTCCGTTTGTTCCGATATCACAAAGAAGAGATATTTCATCCGACTCGCACATACCGCTTGACAGGACTGCGGTACTGATATCTGCACCGACGAATGCATGCATGCAGGGCGGAAGATATGCGATGGTAGGACCGAAATTCATCCGGACATCGAACAGGCAGTCCGCCTCAAAGGGTGCATGAGAAAGTGAGTCGGGATTCATGCCTGCAAGAAGATACAGCATGGTGGTATTTCCTGTTATGACCATGGCATCAGGATCGATTTCATTTTCATCAAAAGCATCTTCTATGGCTCCGCAGATCTGACTCTGCAGAAGTTCGCTTTTGCCTTCAAGAGCTGATTTGATGCGTCCCATGACATCTGCTGCGACAGTAGTTTGAGGGTTGATGAAACCGGTCTCATTTATAAGCTCACCGGTTACGAGATTATAGGTTTTCATCGCAACGGTAGTTGTGCCGATATCGATTGCGGTTCCGAACTGTCCCGGCATAGGATCGTCAAATGTTATCTCTCCATGTCCGGATAATTCAATCTGTTTAAGCTCTTCGGAATCGGGGAGAGTAACTGTGATGTCCTCGCCGTCTGTAAGTCTGTACTGACATGATAGTTCTGAACTTCCGTTGATAAGTACCTTGCATTTTGCACAGACTCCGCGGCCTCCGCACGGATGCGGAAGTACATACCCTGCATTCTCCAGAACCTCTGAAAGAAGAGGATTTCCGATAAACTTAACTTCGCGTGCTATTTGATTTTGTATTACAGTCAGTCTAGACATTTTTTGATCTCCGTGATGAATGTCGGATCCGAACCGCAGCATCCTCCTATGTAGCTTACATATTCGAAAGCTGGTTTAACAAGCTGTGCAAATTCCCCGGCACCTATAGGTGCGCTTGAGGTTCCGTCTGCATTGAGCACGGGTTTTCCGGCGTTGGGTTTGAATATAAGCGGTATATCAGTTTTTTCGGAGAACTCCCTGATGACAGGAAGTGCCTCGACCGGACCGAGAGAGCAGTTCATGCCGACAGCATCGATTTTGAGCGGTGCAAGGATATCGATAACGTCCTGAACCGAGTTGCCCATCATGGTTTTACCTGCTTTTTCAAATGTCATGGAGCAGAAGACGGGGACATCATACTTTTTGGCGACAGTCGCGGCAATGCGCATCATTTCCTTATCCATAAAAGTTTCAAGTGCAACGATATCGGCACCGGCTTTTATGCCTGCCCCTATGACTTCATCATAGATTTCTGCACATTCGTCTTCTTCCAGATCTCCGTAAGGTTCAAGCAGCATGGAAAGAGGTCCGAAGGACAGACTGACTTTTGCATCTGTTCCGGACAGAGCCTCTTTTGCGATCTTTACCGATGCGGTTATGACATCGGCAGGAGCATAATCGGAAGATCTCTTGATGGCAGGTCCGTTTGCACCGAAAGTATTTGCCTGTATTATCTGAGATCCTGCTTCATAATATGCCTTTGTGAGCCTTGCAACCAGCTCGGGATGCTCAATGCTGTATTTCCATACAGGTTCGTTTTTGATCCCGGCTTCGTCTGCATAATGCCATAGACTGGTCCCGTAAGCACCGTCAAGCAGAGTGATATTTTTATTCATGATGTTGTCCTCCGGATACATAATTGAATTAAAGTGTTTATTTGTAATATAATAATAACATATGAACAAAAAAGTAGATACAACAGTAAAGAACATATTTTTGTCGCTTCTGCCGATAGAGATATTATCAGTCGGCATTCCGGCTTTAAATGCGCTTATCGTAAATGTGATCATAGGGCAGTTTTTGGGGGAGAGTGGTCTCGCAGCCCAGGGATATGTAAATCCCATCATTTCACTTGAGAGTGCGCTTATGATTTTTGCGGTAGGTTCACAGATACTCTGCGGACAGATGCTGGGAAGGGGAGACAAGGAAGGCATAAAGGGAGCGTTCAGCACGGGAATTATAGCCAGCGTTGTAAGCGGAGCGATCCTGGGTATTATAATGTTCGTATTTCCATACCGTCTGGCAGGACTGCTTGGTGTGGAACCGGAGGTTATGGAACTCACCGTTTCTTATCTGAAGGGGCTGAGCTTCGGTGTTATCCCTATGCTGGTATTCCAGTGCTTTTTATGCTGCCTTATACTGGAGTGCAAGAGAAAAGAATCTATCATAGCAGTAACAATCAATCTTGTTATGAATCTTGTATTTATAATACTGAACCTGTTTGTTTTCCGGACAGGCTTCTTCGGTATAGGTATTTCCAACTCGCTGTCATATGTGATTTCGGCCCTGTTCTGTCTGCCTTATTTCTGCAGAAAAGATGTACTTTTTAAGTTTTCATTCAGCAGTCTCAGGAGAAATATGCTCGGCTCTGTAATTTTGCTCGGGGCACCTACCTCGGTTATGGCGATATGCGATGTTTTCAGAAATGCCATTCTTAACGGCATAGTATCATCCCTGTACGGAGTAGGCGGCATGGCTGCATTTTCCCTTGCGGTCAGTGTCACAGCCAATATCGGAAACCCGATTCAGCAGGGTCATCTGGTTTCTACAAGTATCATAGCAAGTGTTCTGTACGGAGAACGTGATGTGAAAACCTTGCGTGAACTCCCCGAAACGACAGTCAGACTCATGGCTCCCATCTCGCTGGGAATTTTTGCGATATTTATTTTCTTTGCAGCGCCGATTTCGAGCTTTTTCGGAGCAAGTCCGGAGAATCTGGCATTGTATGTTCACTTCATGAGATTTTACAGTGTGTGGATCGCATGTGATCTAATCATTTCACCGAGTATTGCTATTTATCAGGCTACGGGAAGATCCGGTATTACGCTGTTCTTTAATGTAATGACCAATCTGATTTTTGCTGTCATTGTTACAGGGCTGACAGCTGTCATAGGTGCAGGGAATCCGGTGGATATCATCGGACTGTTTTCCAATCCTTTTGAGATAGCGATGCTGGTGATTTATTATTACGCCAAAAGGGGAGAATTTCCGAAATCCATATACCGGCTTACAGATATACCCAATTCATTCAGCGTAACTTCTGATAACAGGTTTTCTGCTGTTATAAGAACTTATGAGGATGCCATGGATATTTCTGAACAGGCGATTATTGATTTATAATGAAAACTGATCCAGGTTTAACGCTGAAAACTGACCCACCTT